>NZ_WBXM01000008.1:0-224469 GCF_033042135.1 Haloechinothrix sp. LS1_15
TCGCGAGAGCGCCTGCCCGAGGGCGGGCCGCAGGGCCACCCCCGGGGGGCGGGGGGCGGCCCCGCCCCCCCCCGCCCCCCCCCCGCGGGCGGGGGTGGGGGGCGCCCCCCCCGTGGTGCCCCGCCCCGGCCCGGCGGCGGGGGGGGGGGGGGGGGGGGGGGCGCCGGGGCGCCCCCCCCCCCCCGGGGGGGGGGGGGGCCCCCCGCCGCGGGCCGTAGCACTCCCCGGTGGTCAGCCCGCGGCCTCACCCCGCCAGGGAGAAGCCACGCCGTCGCCGTTCCTGTTCGAGTACCTCCCACCGGCGCAGGTTGTGGCGCGCGTCGGCCAGCGCGTCGTGCGCGTCGTTCGGTGCGGGCGGGAGCTTCGGCTTACCGAGATCCTCCCACCGCTGCCGCAGATCCCGGGTGAAGCGGGGAAGCTGCCTCGGCAAGGCGGGCATCGCTCCCCACAGCTGGGCGAGCGCCACATGATCGTACGCGGCCAGCCACGCCCACAGCTGCACCCCATCGCGCGGGTGGCCGAAGAACTCCAGCAGGTCCTCGCGGATGCCTGCGCGGCTACGCCAGGCGGGATCGCTACGCGGCGGGAGTTTCGGCAGCACGTGCTCGGCAACCCACGGCCCGGCCTTGCTCGCGTCGAACTCGGTCGAAACGGCGTAGAACTCTCTGCCGGATTCGGATACGACACCGATCGAGACCAGGTCGATCGTCACGCCGTCCTCGATGAACTCGGTGTCGTAGAAAAACCGCACCCGACAACCCTAATCGGCGGCAGCGGCCCGGCCAGCTCCGGCTCGCATCTCGCCGTCGCCTCCGGTCAGCTCCCTGCCGAGCTCGGGGTACGGGGGCCGACGTACCGGTACCGGGACACGGCATCGGCGACCTCGAGCTGCTCGGTCTCGGCGAGCTCCTTGGCCCTGGCCGCGTACATGTCGACGTACTCCTGGCCGGACAGCTCCATCAGGGCGTACATGACCTCGTCGGTGATCGCACGCTCCACGAACCGGTCACCGGCGAGACCCGAGTAGCGCGAGAAGTCGAGCGGCTCACCGATCCGGATCTCCAGCCTGCGGGGACGCCACATCCTCGAGCCGATGGGGTTGACCTTGTCGGTCCCGACCATAGCCACCGGGATCACCGGCACCCCGGCGTCCAGAGCGATGCGGGCGAGCCCGCTCTTGCCCTTGTAGAGCCGCCCGTCCGGCGAGCGGGTACCCTCCGGATAGATACCAAGAAGCCGCCCCTCTGCCAGCAGCCGCACCGAGGTGTCCAACGCGGCCTGCGCTGCCGAACCGCTGGAACGATCGATGGGGAACTGGCCGGTGCCGCTGAAGAACCACTTCTTCAGCTTCCCCTTGATGCCAGGACCCTCGAAGTACTCGCGCTTGGCGGGGAAGGTGATCCGGCGGGGCACGTAGCAGGGCAGGAAGAAGGAGTCGGCGACCGCGAGATGGTTACTGGCCAGTATCGCCGCTCCCGAGCGCGGGATGTTCTCCAGTCCCGTCACCCTGGTGGGCCATACGATGCGCATCAACGGCCCCAACAGCACGTACTTCAGCAACCAGTACAGCACGACGCACCCTACTTTCCACACCGGTCACGGCTCACCCAGCGAGTGATTCACCGGCCACACGCGCGGCGGAACCGCACGACCCTCGAGCATTCGACCTCGGCCAGCGCGCTCCCTACTGACTTGGCCGAACAGCTGGTGAGCAGCACTCGAGTGTCACGTCGTTCACTTTACGGACGAGCGCACCGCACGCACAACGAGCACCGGCGACCTCAACCCACCGAGCGACCGATCTCACATCGCCGTCCACCAACTCGATCTTCACCAGGCAGCGGCCGACCCGCACCTGGCCAACCGTGCCACCATGGAGGGATCCGAGCTCGGGTGTCGCGCCCGTTCACCGCGTGTACTCACCCGCAACCAGGAACCCACGACCGGCAGGACCGGCAGGAAGGTGTCGCCATGCACGTCACCCCCGGTGCGGAGTCGTTTTCCTACACCGGCTCCGGAAACGTGGGCGTGTTGCTGTGCCACGGTTTCACCGGCACCCCCGCCAGCATGGTGCCGTGGGGTGAACGACTGGCCAGCGAGGGGTTCACCGTGCGCTGTCCCCGGCTGCCCGGTCACGGCACGAACTGGCGGGAGCTGAACCGGACCCGATGGCAGGACTGGTACGACTGCGTGCGCTCGGCGGCGCTCGAGCTCTTCGACGAATGCGCCGATGTGTTTGCCTTCGGCCAGTCCATGGGTGGGACACTGACATTGCGGCTCGGCCAGGAGTTCGGTGACCGGATCGCCGGATTGACACTGGTCAACCCGTCCGTGACGACCCTACGCAAGGAGGTCGCGTTGCTCCCGCTGCTGTCGCGCCTGGTGCCCTCGGTGGCGGGGCTCGGCGGGGACATCGCCAAGCAGGGCGCGGCCGAGCTGAGCTATCCCAGGGTCCCGCTGCGGGCGGCGGCGAGTCTGGCGCAGCTGTGGAAGCATGTGCAGGCGGATCTCGGCAGCCTGACCCAGCCGGTACTGCTGTTCCACTCGCTCGTTGACCACGTTGTGGAACCCATGAACTCCGGCCTCATCGTGGAGCGGATCAGTAGCACCGACATCACCCACGTGATGCTGCGGAACAGCTTCCACGTGGCCACACTCGATCACGATGCACCCCGGATCTTCACCGACAGCATCGCGTTCGTCACGCGCGTACAGCAATCCCGAGTGGAAGCACCAGCATGAGCAAGACAGGTAGCCCCAACGGACCCAACGGGCCGGACGACCTCGACGCGGCGTTCAGCGAGATCGTCGCTGGCTTGCGCGCCGAAGGCATCGGCGAGGAGACCGAGTTCGGTAAGCGCACTCGTGACCGGCGTGGCAAGGACAGGCGCACCGACGACGCGTCGGGTAGCGCCGACACCGGGGCGGACGAGGTGACCGAACCGGACGGCGCCGACGCGCCCGGCACCGGCGATGACCGCGAGGCAAGCGAGATCGCCGATACCGGCGACGAGTGGGACGAACCCGACGCCGCAGCGGACGGTCCCGGCGGTCGCGACGTGGCAGGGCCACGCGCGGGTGGCACCGCCACGAGCGACTGGCGATCCAGCGACACCGACTGGGACTCCACGATGCTCTCCGACGAGGACCCGACCGCAGGGCTCGACGAGGACGAGCACTTCGTCCCGCCGGAACCTCCCCCGGTGCGCAAACCGGCGCACGGCACGGTGGTCGCCTGGCTGTTCCTCGCCGCTGGCGTGCTCATGCTGATCGCTCCTGGGCTCGTCGGTCTCGCCCCAGCCGTGAGTCTGCCGTTCGGCATCCTGTCCCTGGCCGCGGGACTCGGCCTGCTGCTGCTTCGGATCAAGGACGGGCCGCCCCCCGGATCGGACCCGGACAATGGCGCGCAAGTCTAGAGCGTGTCTCGGGGGCTAGCCGCCCGGTGCGCGGTGTCCGGCGGTAGGTCACTCAGCAGCTGATCCAGTTCCGCCGGTGTCAGCACCCCGGCTCCGCGTTCGCGTGCCAACGCGCCCTCCCGATCGTCTCCGGTGACCACCACCCGATGGTCGCCGGGCCCGGCCGCGTCGAGCCGACTCAGCAGCTCGCCCTCGCCCTTGCCGCCGGTCACCACCGTCACGCCGTCCCGCGTGCCGTGCGGCTCGGCTCCGGGTGGCACCACGAGAACCACGCGGGGCCACCACCACCATCCCGTGCCCTGATCCAGGCCAACGGCCCGTGCCGCGATTCCGTACTGCCGGAGCAGCGCCAGGTCGTCCCGCAGCCAGGGCAGGAACTCGGCGACCTCCGACGCGCAGGCGGGCTGTGGCCGCCCCTGCTGCCCGGTTCGCCGGGCAGGCACCTGCCCCGGTACAGCACGCCCGTCCACCAACAGGACGAGCTCCCTGCCGAGCTGCGCACGGAGAGCAGGCCATGCGGCAGCGAAGTCGCGCTGCAGGCGGTAGCGGACCACCTCCCGAGCAGGCACCCAGGCCAGCTTGGAACTCTCCGGGCTCCTGGCGCGCTGCCGTACCGGCGCCCGCACAGCAGCCAGTACGGTCGTGTACCGCCAGCTGCCGTGATCGTCGATGGAAGCGGCCGTCACTCGGACCGCATCGGCAGGGATACCGGCTTCCTCGGCGGCTTCCCGCAACGCCGCTCGCTCCGCCGTCTCGTCGCCGCGCATCGCCCCGCCGGGCACCGCCCACGTCCGGCCGTGCTGCAACCACCACGCCCTGCGCTGTAGCAGCACGCCACGGTCCGGGTCGGTGAGCAGCAACCCGGCCGCGCCGTGCTTGCCCCAGTGCCTGCGCCCGCAGGAGCAGGAGACGAACCCGTCACCGTCGCCGAAAAACACCCGACCAGCCTCGCACGGGCGGACCGCCGCCGGATACCGTCTCCCTGGCGAGAACCCCGGCACCCACCATGCCCGCCTCGTCACGGAGCTGCGCGGTGCGGATCCGTGCCAGCGGGCGGTGTCCAGCCCCGGTGAGTACGGTCCGGTAGTGTTCCCTGGCCTCGTCAAGGAACAGCGGCGCCGACTCGGACACACCTCCGGCGATCACGATGAGATCCGGATCGTAGACGTCGGCGACCAGGGAGAGTCCCTCACCGAGCCACCGGCCGAGCTCACCCATCGCCAGCTGCGCCACCGGGTCGCCGTCGCGCGCGGCGCCCGCGACTCGGCGTCCGGTGATCGATGCTGGATCACCGGTGGCTTCCCTGGTCAGCACGGTCGACTTTCCCGGGTACCTGGCAAGCAGCTCGATCGCGGTCGCGGCCAGCGCCGTCCCGCTGCAGTAGCGCTCCCAGCACCCTCGCTTGCCGCAGGAGCATGCCCGGCCGTCCGGGACCACCCGGAGGTGCCCCAGTTCCGGGGCGACCCCACTGGCGCCGCGGAATACCGCACCGTCGAGCAACATCGCTCCACCGATCCCGGTTCCGAGTGCGACCAGCGCGAGCACGCCAGCGCCGCGGCCGGACCCGTAGCGATGCTCGGCGACCGCGGCGGCGTTGGCATCGTGCTCAAGGATCACCGGCAGCCCGGTCCGCGTACCGAGCCGTTCGGCCACCGGGATGTCACGCCACGCCAGGTGGGGCGCGTACATGACGCGCTTCCGGTCGGCTGAGATGAACCCGGCTACGGCCAGCCCGACGGCTCCGATGGTGTGCCTGCGCCGGAGCAGCTCCACGACCCCGACAACGGCCTCTTCCAACGCATCCGAGTCGGCAGGGGTGCCCACACGCGCGGTATCGACAACGGTGCCGTTGCCGTTGATCACACCTGCCTGCACGCTGGTACCGCCGATGTCGATACCGACGGTCAGCACGCTACCGCCCCTCGGCATCTGTGGCGGCGCCCGCTTCGCGCCTGCGCACCGGGATGTGCTGGACCCTGCGCTGCCCGGGCCCCCTGGACTTCCCTGCGGCGGCGGCCGCCTGTGCCTCCGCCGGCCCCGCCTGCCCGTCACCGGCCGGGCCACCGTGCGCTGGTGCGCCGGAGGGACCGTACCCGGCCTGCCACCTGTCGGCCAGCACCGCGCGCAGCAACGCCACCAGCCGGGCGGCCTGCTCGGCCAACCGGGCGGCGAGCTCGGGACGCTCACCACGGACGATCGCGATCACCGCGCATAGCGGACACCAGCCGCCGTCACCCGCGGTGGCACCGCCATCGGTACGGTGCCCCTCGCCGGTTTCGGTGGCGTTCTCGCCGTTGTGCCCGGCCGCGAGAACGCTCTCCAGCCACGGTGAGGCGTGCTCGGTCACCAGCTCCACAAGCAGCCGGACCTCCTCGACCAGGCTGGCGACACCGTCCTGCTCGACCCGCTCGTACTCGGTGGTCATCGTTCCACGCTCCCTGCGGATACCTCGCCGCCTGCGGGGCCGCCTGGGCAGGCGGGCGGTCCCATGCTCACCACGAGACCGTCCTCGTCGTACTCGGCGCCGGTGACCTCGTAGGCGCGCAGCAACTCCGGCAGCGCGACCAGCCTGCGATGCCCGTCCAGGGTGATCGCCAGATCATCGTCCACTCTCGCGAGTTCGACAGCCGAGTTCCCGGCGAGCGGTAGTGCTACCCGCAGACGATACCCCCCGTCCGGTCCAGGACGGACCTGGAGAAGCGTGCCCTGTCCCGGAGCGTCGCCCGCGAGTGGATCGCCCCCGTCGTAGAGCTGCCGGGAGATCTCGGCCAGCGCGTCAAGCCCGACCGGTTCGGTCGCGCTGTGTTCCACGATACGTACCGGGGGCAGGCCCACCTCCCGAAGCTCGGCCAGCACCTCCTCCTGCTCGGCGCGCCGTTGCCGGAGCCACGACGCCGCGCCACCGCGCCAGAAGCCGGGGGCGGGCATCAACCGGTTGGCAACCAGACCGTCCACACGGATACCGCGCAGCGCCAACGCCGTCAGCGTGCGGCGGGTCTCGGCGACGACCATGCGTTCCGGGGTCAGCACCAGCCGCACCGCGGTGGTGTCGGTGTCGGTCAGCAGGGCTCGCAACGACTCGAGGTGGTCGGCGAGCCCGCGCGCGGTCGCGGCTGCCCCACCACGCCCGCGTTGGCCCTTGCGCCACCCGTACAGCCTGCGCAGGTACTCCGCGATCGCTTCGGGTAATGCCAGCAGTCGTAACGTCTCGGCGGTGGGCCCACAATCGACGACCACGGCGTGCCAGTAGCCCGATACCGCGTGACGCCGCACCTCACCGAGCGCAAGCAGCTCGTCCACGCCGGGGAGCACGGTCAGCTCCTCGGCGTCCAGGGCTTCGATGCCCACACCGGTCAGCGCCGTGCGCAACTGCCCGCGCAGCTCGTGCCACACCGAGTCCGCCAGCGCGCGCGGGTCGACCTGCACGGCCCGCAGCCTGTCGCGCACTGCGACGGGATCACTGCCCACCGGCACCCCGAAGGAGTCGGCAAGCGAATGCGCCGGATCCGTGGACACCACCAGCGTTCGCTTGCCCTGCTCGGCGAGCGTCGCCGCGGTGGCCGCGGCCAGCGTCGTCTTGCCGACTCCGCCCTTCCCGGTGAACAGCAGGAGCCTCAAGTCAACCCTCACCCTCCACCCGGCGCTTGAGTTCCTTCAACGCGGTATCCATGATCATCTTTTCCGCCTTGCGTCGAAGCAGGCCGATCATCGGGAGTACCAGCTCCACCGACAGCGTGTAGGTCACCTCGGTCCGCTGCCCGCCGTCGAGCGGGCGAAGCAGGTACTGACCGTGCTGCGCGCGTTGCATCTGGCCCTTGACGAGCTCCCAGGTCACCGACAGGCCGTCCGGCGCCCAGTCGTAACTGAGGGTGTAGACGTCCTTGACGGGCCCGGCGTCGAGGGTGAAGCGGACCTGGGCGGGCATGCCGTCGTCGCCGGTCTCCAGGACCTCGGTCTGCTGGACTGCCTTGGCCCATTCCGGATACGCCTCGAGATCTGCGATCACCGACATGATCCGGTCGGGGGGCGCGTCGATCACGATCGACTGAGTGGACTCCTCGGCCATGGCTCAACAGGGTAGCCGGACCATGCGGCGAGCTGTGCCTCGCCCACCGGAGCGCGGCACCGAAAGGCTACCAGCGCAGCACGTAGGGGGTCTCGTGACGCTTGAAGTATCCGACGTTGCGGCATTCGGTCATACCGATGCGCATGCGGTGCGCCAGCGGCTGATGCACGTGCCCGAACAGCGACCATCGCGGCGCGAACCGCTCGATGTGGCCGCGCAGTGCGGTCGAGCCGCACTCGGCGTTGCGCGCGACGACATCGTAGGTCAGGTCGGCGACATCAGGGGGGATGTGGCTGCAGAGCACGTCCACCTCGCCGACCGCGTCGACCGCGGCCTCGAAGTCGGCCGCGCTGCGCAGGTACGGGCGCCACGCGGGATTGGCGCGCGGCCAGGCTCCAGCGGGCCGCAACCCACCACCGACGAATCCGAACCGCAGGCCACCGATCTTGGTTACCTCACCGTCCAGCATGCCGACCGTCTCGCCCGTGAACTCCCGCCACAGCTCCGGCGAGTCGACGTTGCCGGGCGTTGCGTAGGTGGGTGCGCTCAACGCGCCGAACAGCTCCGCGTACTGCTCCCTGATGGCCTCGTCGACCGCCGCGTGTGGCTCGGTGAGGCTGCCCCACAGCGACTGTGAGAATGCCGCTAGCGCGTTCCTGTCACCGCTGCTGCGCAACTTGGCGAACGTAGCGACGTTGTCGGCGCCGAACAGCCGCCCCAGGATGCCGCCACTGTAATCGGAATAGTCCACGAAATCGATCAGATCGCCCAACACAACCAGCGCGTCGGCGCCCTCGCCCGCACGCGCCAACCCCTCGGCGTTGCCGTGCACGTCGGAGACCACATGTACCCGCATCATCGCCGACTCTACTGCCCGACGGGCGCGACAGGCGATGACGTGGCGGCAGGCTCAACCGAACTGCGCGTCGATCCAGTCCCGCACCACCGACGACAGCACCGGCAGCGGCACTGGGCCGCAGTCCAGTACCGCCGCGTGGAACCGGCGGATGTCGAACCGCCGACCCAGCCTGCTTTCCGCCTCCGAACGCAACCGCTGGATCTCGAGCCGCCCAACCATATAGGACAACGCTTGCGCCGGAACCGCGGCGTACCGGTCCACCTCTGCCACGATCTCGGACGGTGGTAGCGGGGTGTGTTCGAGGAGGTAGTCCATCGCGCGCCGCCTGCTCCAGCCGTAGGCGTGCAGGCCGGTGTCCACGACCAGCCGCGCCGCCCGCAACGATTCCTGCGCCAGCATGCCGAGCCGGGCAGGCTCACCCGAGTACAGTCCCATCTCGTCGGCCAGCCGCTCCGCGTACAGCGCCCACCCCTCCGCGTACGCGTCGACTTCGGCGATGCGCCGCAGCAGCGGGAGTTTGTCCAGGCCGTGCGCGGTGGTGACCTGGAAGTGGTGCCCGGGAATTGCCTCGTGGAAGGCGATCGCCTCGGCCAGGTAACGGCAACGCGACCCCGGGTCGGTGATGTTCGCGAAGTAGGTACCCCGCCGCGAGCCGTCCAGCGATGGCGGGGTGTAGTAGGCCACGGCGCCGTTGCCCGCTTCGGCTTCCGGGATCGGTTTGACCTCGATGGGCTCGGTGGGAAACCGGTCGAACCAGTAAGGGGCGACGGCCTCGGCTCTGCGGATCGCAGCGCGCGCCGCGTCGAGCAGCTCGCCAGCGCTCGACCAGCGCAGCCCGGTATCCCCCCGCAGCCGTTCGAAGATCTCCGCCACCCGGTGCGTTCCGAATACCCGCTCACCGGCCTCGGCGAACTCGCCGGTCAACCGCTCGATCAGCGACAGGCCCGTGTTATGCAGCTCATCGGGTCCGTACTCGGTCGTGGTGTACACGCTGGTCAGCGCCGTGTATCGGTGCTCACCGCCCGGCTGCCACCACAACCCGGCCTGCCCTTCCGGGCGTGCCCGCGGGGCGAGCTCGGTGGCCAGGAACATCCGGTATCGGGCGTAGGCGGGGCGCACCACGTCGGCCACCAGGGCGTCGCGGTGCCGCTCGAACCCGGGAACGTCCACCAGCGGGCGCACCGCGCACAGCGGATCGCCGTGCTGCCCACCGAGGTATCGGTCGAGGTAGGAGAGCCCGGCACGGACAAGGAACTCCGGAGGGGCGAGCCCACGCTCCAACCCGGCGCGTTGCCGCCCGGCCACCGTCGCCAGATACTCGGGTAACGCCGCGAGCCGGTCGAGGTAGCCGTGGGCCATCTCCTCGCTGTTCAGCCCGATCATCGGCAACGCGACCAGCGGCCACAGCGCGGGCGCGGAGAGCCCGTCGCTGACGGCGAACTCCTCGCTACGGACGTCGACGCGGGCGGCGAGCGCGCAGGCCTGCTGCACGATCAGCTCGCGGGTCGTCCGGTCGGCGTCGCTGAGCCGGACCGGGTCGACGGCGGTGGCGGCGCGGGCCACCGCCAGCGCCTGATCCCGACTGCGCTGCCTGCTCTCCTCGGCGTAGTCGGCGAGCCGGTGGTGCGGGCCGTCGAGGCCGAGCAGCGAGGCCTCGACCGGATCCGCTTCGGCCCTGGCCGCGACCAGCTCATCGGCGAGCGCGGAGATCTCGCCGTCCACCGCTGCCGGACCGCTCATGCCCGCACCGAGCACCACTGGCCGACGACGTCCTGCAACACCGACAGCGGGACCGAACCGCAACCCAACACCGTGTCGTGGAACGCACGGATGTCGAAGCCGTCGCCGAGCGTGCGCTCGGCGTCGGCGCGGATACGCTGGAGCTCCAGCCGCCCCACCATGTAGGCCAGCGCCTGGCCTGGGTAGGCGATGTACCGGTCGATCTCGGACGAGATCTCCACGAGCGGCATCGGCGTGTGCTCCGCCAGGTAATCGATCGCCTGCTGCCTGCTCCATCCCAGCGCGTGCAGCCCGGTGTCGACCACCAACCTGCCCGCGCGCATCGAATCGTTCACCAGCATGCCGAGCAGCGCGATGTCGTCCGAGTACAGGCCCATCTCATCGGCCAGCCGTTCGGTATAGAGCCCCCACCCTTCGATGTAGGCGGTGACACCGGCGACGGTGCGCAGCAACGGCAGGTGCGTCAGCCGCTGTGCGGTGCTGAGCTGGAAGTGGTGGCCGGGAATGACCTCGTGGAAGGCCGTGGCCTCCGAGATGTGCCGGAACCGCTCGGTGGCCTGGTGGGTATTGGCGAAGTAGATGCCCGGGCGGGAGCCGTCGGCGGCCGGTTGCATGTAGTAGGCGGCAGGCGCGCCGGGTGCCTGGGCCGCAGGCACCTCCCTGACTTCCCACGGCTGCGGCGGGATACTGCCGAACCAGCGGGGTGCCTCCTGCTCGGCGCGCTCGATGGCCGACCGAGCGTGCGCCAGCAACTCCTCGGCGCTTCCCCACTGCAGTGACGGGTCGGAGCGCAGCCGGTGGAAGATCGTCCCGAGATCGCGGGTGCCGAAAGCGCGGGAGCCGATCTCGGAGTACTCCCCTGCCAGCTGCTCGATCAGCGACAGCCCCGTCCGGTGCAGCTCCTCCGGCGCGCGGTCCGTGGTGGTGTGCACCCGCGCGAGCGTGCGGTAGATCTCCTCGCCGCCCGGCAGCCAGCACAGTCCGGGACGCTCGGCCGGGCGCGCGTGCTCGGCGATCTCGCTGGCCAGCCCCTCCCGGTAACGGGCGAACGCGGGCCGGACCACCTCGGCCAACAGCCGGTCGCGCTCGGCGTCGAAGTCACCATCGGGTTGGCCGGTGGCGGGGCGCAGCAGCGGATCGGCGGCCTCGTCGGCCAGGTACCGGTCGATGTGCTCGATGGCGGCGTCCACCAGGTGCCGGACCGGTGTCCTGCCCGAACGCACCCCGGCGCGGTGCCGGTCGAGCGCGGCGTCGAGATAGGCGGGGATCCGGGCCAGCCGGTCAAGATAGGTCCGTGCCGCGTCGCCGTCGCCGAGAGTCAGCAGGGGGAGCAGCGTGAGCAGCCGGGAGGCAGGCGCCACGAACATGTCGGTCACGGTGAACTCGGCGTCGGCCACCTCGATCGAGTCCACTGTGGTCCGGGCGTGGTGGATGACCACGTCGCGCGTGACCCGGTCCGTCGCATCGAGCTGCTCGTCCTCGAAAGAGAGGGCGCGATCGAGCACATCCCGCATCCGGTCGGCGGTACGACGCTCATCCTCCTCGCTGATGTCGCCGAGACCCGGCCGGGTGCCGTCCAGGCCGAGCAGTGCGGGCTGGATCGGATTGGCATCGAACATGATCTCCAACAGCTCGTCCGCCAACCGTGTTATATCGGTCATACCGTGCCCTCCCTGTCGTGCCTGTCGTGCCGGGTCTGGTTCGCTAGGCGGCTCCACAGGGCGCGATCGGCGCCCGTAGCGCGCCCTGTGAGCCTAGTACCACAGCGGCGGGCGGTGATCCTCACGGTTCGCCGCCCGCTCGGCGCGACACAGCTCGGCGACGCCGGGGCCGGACCACTCGACTCGATTGCCTACTGCCACACGGTCGGCTACGCTATGTGATCGAGGTCGCACGGTTTTGTCACCGAACTGTACGAGCTGGGGTGTAGCAGTGAGCTCTCGATGGGACAGCGACTTCTTCGGCCCGCCCGAAGGCGAGACGATCCTGCCCGAAGTGATCACCGGCGACATGGTCGCTGGTGAGGACGACGATATTCCCCCGGTGGTGTGGACGCCGACAGCGACGGCGTGGGATGAGGGGGACAATCTGCGCCTGGTGCTGCGGCAGCTGGATACGGCGGAGCAGGCGCTTCTGGTGTTCACGTCGTTGGAGAAGCTGGCCGAGGGGTGTGGGCTGGAACAACCGTACGTGAGTATCCGGACGGAGTGGCTGGAGCAACTGCGCTACACGGCGGGCGCGGATCGCATACTGTGGGATGCGGTCCTGGCGCCGGAGATCCGGCAGTACGGCGAATATCGAAGGGACAGCGGCGATGGGCAGTGACGGGCATGCCGTCTCGGAAGAGACCCTGAGCGAGGTGACCGGTCAGCTGACGAATGCGGCTGATCATCTGGATTCGTTGCGCGAGCCTCCCGACACTGTGACGGCCGGAACGCCGACGCCGGCCATCGCGGCAGCGGTGGCGCATCTGGCGGCGCAGACCGAGGAGTTCATGGGGCAGCTCGGCGGGGCAGGCCAGGCGGTGACCGACTCGTGGCGTGACTATGCCCGGGTGGAGGATGACCACGCAGGTCAGCTCGATGATCTCGGGCCGCGCGATACCGTCGAACGCGACGACACGAGTTCCGATCTACCCACCGGTGACAACGTCGCCTGAACCATCCTGTGGTGGCCCCGGCACATCGACTGGACCGACAAGGAGGGGTATGACGCTCGATATCACGGTGGATGCCACTCCATCATCGATCGAGCTCCTCGCCGGGTGGCTCAGGTCCACCTCCCGGGAGGTGGAAAGGTGTGCCGACGCAGCCAACCAAGCCGGGCAGGTGTCCAGAGACGGGTGGCAAGGCGCTGCCGGTGACGGGTTCCGCCATGCCATCACCGCTGTCCGTGACGGCGGGGACGAGCTCGCCCAGGAGTACTATGCGCTTGCCATCCGCCTGGACGAGTTCGCCAGCGCCATCACCGCAGTGCGCAACACCATGGACAAGGCGCGCGAGCATGGTCGCGACGGGGGCCTGACCTGCACCGAGACGGAGATTCATCCGCCAGGCGATCCGCCTCCACGACCGGACCTCATCGTGCAGAGCTCCCCACAGAACTCGTGGCAGGATCAGGCGGACAACCACGCCGAGTGGGCCGCCTGGAACGACTGGGGAGCCCAAGCCCGCACCTACGCCGGGTGCAGCACCCTCGTACTGGAAGCTCGCGCGAAGGAAGACGAGGCCAACAACGCGATGCTCGACGTTGTCGAGGCCATCGGACAACGCTGGCCCATTGCCACTTTGGACTTCGTCACAGGCCTTTCCGCAAGCTACATCACACGCCAGAACACCTGGCGAGCCAACGCCACCCACCTCCGCGACCTCGCAGAATCGCACCGCCATGCCGCAGGCGACACCGCTCGCGGCACCTCGACCCGATCCAGCCACATGGTCCAAGCCATGGTCGCCGACGCTCGCGCACACGCCCAAGAACTGCGCACACAACACAGCCGCATCGGCCAATGGATGGACCGACTACCACCACACATCAAATCCATGATTACCGCAGACGTCAGGGCATTTGCCTCACGTCACGCACCATTCCTGGAGAAGGCTCCAGCGATTCTCAAGGAGGTCCGTCTCAGCGGTGGCGTCCTGGCCGCAGGTGCCGTCGCCTTGGACATCTCTGAGGGCAAAGACCCCACCACCAGCGTCATGGCCGGCGCAGGCGCGCTCGTGACCGGCGCAGGGGCCGCGATGCTGTTCAGCAACCCGTGGACAGCCGCGGGCGCTGGTCTGATCGTCGGCACCGGCACCGCCATCGGCATTCACGAGCTCGGCCCAGACGCCGAGGACGCGCTCATCATCGCGCCCGGCAGGGACCCCGACACCGGCGCGATCAACCTCAACTCCAACCAGCTCGATCAACACCATGAGTGAACACCCACAGCTACCCCCCAAACCCGACCCCGAAACCGGTGAACCCCGCCCACCTCGCGCACCGAGCGACCGACGAGATCATCCCAGGCCCCAACCTTGGAATCCGCGCAAAGTCCGACAACCACCAGGCGAAGGACCTCCATTGGCATGGAGCTACGGCGAATGGCGACACCAAGTCGTGCTGTTCGCTTTGACTGCTGCTGCACTTGGCCTGGTGGCCACCTGGCGCTACACCGGACTCTCCTGGATGACGGAGTGGGCGCCATGGGGAATTATTGTAACTTTAAGCTTCCTGTTCTCGTGCGGAGTACACGCCTTTCCTGTTTCCGCAGGATCAGACTGGCTGAAATTCCGCCGTGCACAGGTGAAAACATACGAACTCGTATCCATAACAAGTGATCAGTCTATATCAACCGTCACTCTACATTTTCGTGACAAAAATGGAAACTATCTCCGCGCAAGACTACAAGAACTGACACACTCGCCCGATCTGTGGGATCTGGTCTACAACGGCATACGGCACTCAGTAGCCAACGGCGCGCACGTCGACCAGCTAGCACTACAACGGCTACGGCTCCACGACGCGGTCCGATTGCGTGACAACCCCGATCGAGCCGACTGAACGCGCCGACTCCCGACCCGCCAATAGACCGTCACTTATCGTCCGGGATGGCGCCCTGCCGGTCCTGCGTGCCCCGATCCGCGCGGGTGACCGTATGTGCTATACCGCCGACTGGCCCGACGTGGCACACCCCGACGGCCGGTTCCACCGCGCGGTACCGTGATGGTCGTGGCCGTGACCGACCCAGCCGACGCTCGTCTGCTCGCCGCGCTCGCCGAGCACGGCGGGCTACCGGTGCCCGATCTCGCCGCGCGCATCGGCATGGATCCGAGGGAAGCCGCATACCGGCTCGTCGGCCTTGCCAGCCTCGGGGCCCCACTGCGGGTCGGCGTGGACTGCGATCCGCAGGGTATTCGCAACCTGCTGGCGCAGGCACCCGGTCACCCGTCTCAGCCGCAGCAGGCACAACCACAGCACGCCCAGCAACCCCCACAGCAACCCCCACAGCAGCCCCCGCAGCACACCCCGCCGCACGGGCAGCAGCAGCCCCCGCAGCAGCCACAGCAGCCGCCTGCGACACCGCAGGGGACATCCCAGCAGGCGACCGCCGCCCCACCACCGGCCGAGGCGCCGACGAACATCTGGGGGCCGCCGCAGAGCGCGTCCTGGGCACGCGGGGACCGTGCTCACGATCCCGGAACCGACCACGGCGGGCGGTAACGCGCCGCACGGATACTCCGGAACACGCCCGGCGCCCCGGTGCCCGCGGGCACTCGGGCACTCGGGCACGTCCCGAGGGCCCGCCCCTATCGCTGGGCGCGTAGCACTTCGAGCGCCGCCGCCAGATCGGCCGGGTAATCCGAGGTGAACTCGACCCACCGGCCGTCATCGGGATGCGCGAAGCCCAGCGATCGGGCGTGCAGCCACTGGCGCGGCACGTCCAAGCTCCTGGCCAGCACCGGGTCCGCACCGTAGGTGATGTCGCCGACACACGGGTGGTGCAGCGCCGCGAAGTGCACCCTGATCTGGTGCGTCCGGCCGGTCTCCAGCGCGACATCCACCAGCGAGGCCGAGCGGAACGCCTCGATCACCTCGTAGTGAGTCACGCTGGGCTTGCCGTCGGAGACCACGGCGAACTTGTAATGGTGCTTGGGATGCCGGTCGATGGGGGCATCGATGGTGCCCTTACTCGGATCGGGATGCCCCTGCACGAGGGCGTGGTAGCCCTTCTCAACCGCGCGCGACTTGAACGCGCGCTTCAGCGCCGTGTAGGCGAGTTCGCTCTTGGCCACCACCATCACCCCGGTGGTACCGACGTCCAACCGGTGCACCACACCCTGGCGCTCCTCCGCACCCGAGACGGACACCCGCACCCCCGCCGCGGCCAGTCCGCCCACCACGGTCGGCCCGTCCCAGCCGGGGCTGGGGTGTGCCGCGACGCCCACGGGTTTGTCCACCACCACGATGTGATCGTCGTTGTGCAGGATGCGCAGCCCAGGCACCGCCACCGGCGGCTCCGGTTCGGCGTCCGCCCCCGCTCGCGGGTCCGGCAACGTGACTTCCAGGAGCGTTCCCGCGGCGAGCCGGTCCGACTTGTCCACCGGCTTGCCATCGAGTTCCACATGCCCCTCGGCAACCAGCTCGGCCACCGCGCTGCGCGACATCCCGAGCAACTTCGCCAACCCGGCATCGACCCGCATGCCGTCCAACCCGTCCGGGACGGGCATCATGCGCGTTGTCACTCGCGACTCCCCCCGCTGGTGTCCTCGGTGGGGTTCCCCGTGCCTTCGCCGGAGGATTCCGTGGTCGCGCCGGTCCCCGTGCCCCCGTCGGCCGCCGGGTCCGCGGCGCCCTCGCCGTCGTCCGTTCCGGTCTGCGCTGCTTCCGGCCCGCCGTCCCGTCGGCCGTCGTAGTCCCGACCGAGCAGGGTCAGCACCACGACTGTGACCGCGCCGACGACGATAGCCGCATCCGCCACGTTGAACACCGGCCAGATCCGCCCGTCCGGCGCGAACAGCGACACGAAGTCCACCACATGCCCCTGGAACACGCCCGGCTCCCGGAACAGCCGGTCGGTGAGGTTACCGAGCGCGCCACCCAGCACACCCCCGAGCGCCAGCGCCCACACCCGCGAACGCAGGTGACGCGAGATCCAGATGATCGCGACGACCACGCCGATCGCGATCAGCGCGAGCAGCCACGTGACGCCGCTGGCCATCGAGAACGCCGCTCCAGGATTGCGCACCAGTTGCAGGTACGCGACACCACCGAGCACCGGTACCGGCTCAGCGCCTTCCAACATCGCCACGGCGACCACCTTGGTCACCACGTCGGCCACCATCACGATCGCGGCCACCGCCGCGACCCACCCGATCCGCCGGGGCGGCTGCTGCTCACTCGTCACGTGCTCATTGTCCCGTGACCGCACATCGGTCCGCGCACCCCGCCCTTGTGTGCACTACCTGCCACGGTCACCGGCCGGTCTCACCCTTCCAGCGAGCGAGCCGACCCGCGCGGTCGACCGCCCGGATACGCTGCTCGGTGGCCGACCGCACGCCGTCCGTGGTCACGATCAGCAGCTCGTCCCTTTCCGTCAGCCGGGTGGAATCGCTTGGCGTGAAACCCGTGCCGTTGCGCACGACCAGGCTCACCGTGGCGCCCTTCGGCAGCCGCAGCTCCGCGATGTACACGCCGTGCAGTTTGGAGCCCGGCCGGATGGTCACCTGTAGCAGGTTGGCCCCGAGGTGGTCCAGCGGCGCCGAATCCACCTGCATCTCACGCGGCTCGGTGTCGCTGGCGACGCCGAGCAGCCGCGCCAGCGGCGACATCGTCAGCCCCTGCAGCAATGTGAATACCACGACCAGCACGAACACCGCGTCCAACAGCGCGTCCGCACCCGGGACGCCCTGCGCGTACGGGATCGTGGCGAGCACGATCGGCACCGCACCGCGCAACCCCGCCCACGAGATGAAGGCCTGCTCACGCCACGGCACCCGGAACGGCAACAGCGCGGGGATCACCGACACCGGCCGTGCGAGGAACAGCACGATCGCACCCGCCAGCAGTCCGGGCAGCACCGCGGTCGGTTCGAGCAGCCGCCCCGGCGAGGCGAACAGGCCGAGCATCACGAACAGTCCGATCTGGGCCAGCCAACCGAGGCCTTCGGCGAAGGACAGCGTGTCCGAGCGGTGGGGCAGCCGCGAGTTGCCGAGTACCACTCCGGCGAGGTACGTGGCCAGCAGCCCGGATGCCTGCAACAGTTGCCCCGAAGCGAACGCGAACACGCACACCGCGACCGTGGCCAGCGGGTACAGACCGGTGGCAGGCAACGCCGCGCGCCGTAACGCCTGCGCGCCCAACCAGCCCAGCGCCAACCCTACGAGGCCGCCCACCACGAGCTGATAGAGCACATCCACCGGCACCAACCAGCTCGCGGGTTCCGTGCCTGCCAGCAGCACGACCATGATGTAGACGGGGGCGTCGTTGAGCCCGGATTCCAGCTCCAGGGTGCCCGACAGGCGCTTGCGCAGCCCCTTGCTCCGCAACACACTGAACACCGCCGCCGCGTCGGTGGACGACAGCACCGCACCCCAGAGCAGGGCGGTCCGCCAGTCGAGGCCGAGCGCGTAGTGCGTGGCCGTGCCGATGACCAGGATGCTGATCCCGACCGACACGGTGGCCAGCGCGACACCAGGCCCCAGCGCGGGTCGCACCGAGCGCCAGCGCGTGGTCAAGCCCCCCTCTGCCAGGATCATCACCAGCGCCGCTATCCCCAGTGCCTGCGCCAGCTCCGCATCGTCGAAGGCGATCCCGAACCCGGCTTCGCCAAGCACCACACCGATCGCGAGGTACAACAGCAGGGACGGCAGGCCGAGCCGGATGGAGAAGCGGACAGCCACCACCGCGGCGAGCAGGACAGCCGCCCCGACACCCAGGATGAACGGGAGCTCCTGCACAGTACCTCCACCGGACTGCCGTGGCGCAGGACAAGCCGCTGTCCGTTACCGTGTGCCACCGGCGGCAGACCCGGCTGCCCGTGACGCACGGCGACGAACGATCCGGCCACGTCCCTGGGACACAGGTTCATACAGATTCATATTGTGACGTACGAACCTCCTCCTCAGCGCGGTTACGCCACGTGAGTGTCCAGCTTGTGACGCTCAGTACAGCTCGGCCAGCCGCTCCGCGACCTCCCCGTGTGGGTCGGCCACTTCCACGAGCTTGTCTCTGGCTCGCTGCCCACTCACGATCGTCACCTCACGGGCCCGCACCCCGAGTGCACCCGCCAGCACGGCCCTCACCGACTCGTTCGCCCGCCCACCTGACGCGGGCGCGGTGACCGCCACGATCAGCGCGGCGCCCCACGGGCCGTCGCGCAGACCACCGACCGCGTCCTTCTTGGCGTTCGGCTTGACCCTGACGGGAACGCGCAGTCGCCGCGCTTCCTGACCGGAACCGCTCAACGGACGGTCTCGACACGCACCCGTACCGGCCTGCCGTCACCGACGGTGCCACCGAAGCCATCCTCGCCACCGGAGCCGCCTGCACCGGCGGCGTCTACGGCACCACCTGCCACACTGCCGTAGACGACCCGGTCGGCAAGGGTCTCACCGGCGATGAACGCCTCGTGCGCACGCGCCGCTCCCGCCACGTCCTCGGGGGCGTCGATGCGCACCTCGATACGGTCGGCCACGTACAGCCCGGCATCCCTGCGCGCCTGCTGGATCACCCGCACCAGGTCCCGTGCCACGCCCTCCTCGGCGAGCTCGTCGGTCACCTCAGTGTCCAGCAGCACCAGTCCAGACCCCGCGGGCAACTCCGCCGCCGCGCCGTGATCGGCCGCCACGAAACGGCGCTCGTACTCCTCCTCGCGCAGCGCGATGCCCGCCGCGACCACCTCGCCACCCGAACCGGTGTGCCACTCGCCCGACTTGACCGCCTTGATGACCTTCTGCACATCCTTGCCGAGACGCGGACCCGCGGCACGCGCGTTCACCACCACCTCGAAGCTGCCGTACGAGGCGACATCGGTCGTCAACGCCACCTCCTTGACGTTGACCTCGTCGCGGAGGATGTCGGTGAACTCGGACAGCCGATCGGCATCCGCGGCCGCCACGGTCAGCCTCGCGAGCGGCAACCGCACGCGCAGCTGATTCGCCTTGCGCAGCCCCAGCGCCGCCGAGCACACCTGCTGGACACGGTCCATGGCCGCCACCAGGTCCGGCTCGGCCGGCAGCTCCTGGTGATCCGGCCAGTCACACAGGTGCACCGACCGGCCACCCGTCAATCCGCGCCACACCGCCTCGGTCGTCAACGGCAACAGCGGCGCCGCCACCCGGCACGTCACCTCGAGCACGGTGTGCAGCGTGTCGACCGCGTCGCGCTCCCCCGCCCAGAAGCGGTCGCGCGACCGCCGGATGTACCAGTTGGTCAACACCTCGAGGTACTCGCGGACAGCCTGGCAGGCACCCGCGATGTCGTAGTCGTCCATCTGCTCGGCGACCGACTCGACCAGCTCGGCCGTCTTGGCCAGGATGTAACGGTCGAGCACGTGCTCGGAGTCGGTTCGGAACCGTCCCTCGATGCCCTCGGCGTTGGCGTACAACGCGAGGAAGTACCACGAGTTCCACAGTGGCAACACCGCCTGCCGCACGGCGTCGCGGATGCCGCGCTCGGTGACGATCAGATCCCCACCCCGCAGGATCGGGCTGGCCATCAGGAACCAGCGCATCGCATCCGAGCCGTCGCGCCCGAACACCTCGTTGACGTCCGGGTAGTTGTTGCGCGACTTGGACATCTTCTGCCCGTCGTCGCCGAGCACGATGCCGTGCGCCACACAGTTGCGGAACGCCGGGCAGTCGAACAGCGCTGTGGCCAGCACGTGCAGCGTGTAGAACCAGCCGCGGGTCTGGCCGCTGTACTCGACGATGAAATCCCCGGGGAAGTGGTGCTCGAACCACGCCTCGTTCTCGAACGGGTAGTGGACCTGCGCGAACGGCATCGAGCCCGACTCGAACCAGCAGTCGAGCACCTCAGGAACCCGGCGCATGGTCGAACGACCCGTCGGGTCGTCGGGGTTGGGCCGGGTCAGCTCGTCGATGTACGGGCGGTGCAGGTCCGCAGGCCGCACACCGAAGTCGCGTTCCAGCTCGTCCAGCGAGCCGTACACGTCGGTACGCGGGTAGTTCGGGTCGTCGGAGATCCAAACCGGTATCGGCGACCCCCAGAAGCGGTTACGCGAGATACCCCAGTCCCTGGCGTTTTCCAACCACCGCCCGAACTGACCGTCTCTGATGTGTTCCGGAACCCAGTTGATCTGCTTGTTCAGTTCGACCATACGGTCACGGAACCGGCTGACGGCCACGAACCAGGACGACACCGCACGCTGGATCAACGGGTTATCGCACCGCCAGCAGTGCGGGTACGGGTGCTGGTAGGTATCGTGCCGCAGCACGAGTCCTTCGGCCTTCAGATCACGGATGATCGGCTTGTTCGCCTCGAAGATGTGCATCCCTTCGTACGGGGGCACCTCAGAACCGAACTCGCCCCTGGCGTTCACCGGCGTCGCCGGTTCAATCTCCGCCGCGTCGGTGACGACCTTGTCCTCCTCACCGTAGGCAGGAGCGATGTGCACCACACCCGTACCGGTGTCGGTCGTGACGTAGTCGGCGAGCAGGATGCGGTGCGCGTTGGCCCGCCCGGCGAAGAAATCGAACGGGGGTGTGTAGCGCGTTCCGGAGAGCTCGCTGCCTGCGAACCGGGCCACCACCTCGGGCTCGTCGCCAAGCTCGGCCGCGTAGGCGCCCAGCGTGCCCTCGGCAAGCAGGTACCGGCGGTCGCCAACGGCCACGACCACGTAGTCCAGATCCGGATGAACCGCCGCCGCGAGGTTGGCTGGCAGTGTCCACGGTGTCGTCGTCCACACCAGCGCGTACACCCCGTCGAGCTCGGCGCGGGCCGAGTGCAGCCGCAATCCGACTGTGACAGCGGGGTCCTGCCGGTCACGGTAGACGTCGTCCATCCTGGTCTCGGTGTTGGACAGCGGCGTCTCGCAGCGCCAGCAGTACCAGAGCACCCGGAACCCCTCGTAGACCAACCCCTTGTCCCAAAGGGTCTTGAACGCCCACATGACGCTTTCCATGTAGTCGGTGTCCAGCGTCTTGTAGTCGTTCTCGAAGTCCACCCAACGCGCCTGCCGGGTGACATAGTCTTGCCACTCGTCGGTGTACCGCAACACCGAGGAACGGCAGGCCGCGTTGAACTCCGCGATACCCATGGCCTCGATCTCGTTCTTGTGCGAGATCCCGAGCTGCTTCTCGGCTTCCACCTCGGCGGGCAGACCGTGGCAGTCCCAGCCGAACCGGCGCTCCACCCTGGCACCGCGCATCGTCTTGTACCGGGGGACGACGTCCTTGACGTAACCGGTCAGCAAGTGCCCGTAATGCGGCAGACCGTTCGCGAACGGCGGGCCATCGTAGAAGACGAACTCGTTCGCGCCGTTCTCCCCAGCCGGGCGCGCCTCGACGCTCGCTTGGAACGTCCCGTCGGCAGCCCAGTACTCGAAAACCTCGGCTTCCAGCTCGGGAAAGGACGGCTGGGAAGGCACGCCATCGTCGCCTGCGCCGCTACCGTGCGCTGCCTTGGGATAGGACATCGTGGTACTCCTCGGTGGTACGTTCCGCGATCAGTCGCTCGCACGGGCTCACACCCACGCGGGGACGGCAGGCCCACCCGTCGCCCGCCCTCTCAAGGACGCTCAGGCGAGCGACAGGATCTCGACGTACCGCGGTACCACCCCGCTTGCCCGCACGCCGTGCGGGCCGCTCATTGCTCGGCTGTGTCGGGCCGAACCCGTCCGGTTCTACTGAGGCCGCGCGCCAGGCGACCCGTTCTTCCGGAGGCTCCCCGGTGATAGCCGGATCATCGCCGCCACCGACCCGCGGGCGGGCCTGCGGCCCTGGTTCCCTCGGATCACTGGTGTGTCCAGGTTAACCCGCACACCGCGCGGGCGTGTAGCCAGGGGCGAGGCTGTACCTACCCGTCCGCTCGCTCACCCTGCTTACTCTCGCGGTATCCGGCTGCGAGGTGGGCGTCGGGGCCGCATCGGGCGCAAGGGGTGAATCCCAGATCCCTCGCTTCGGACACCGGCAACGGGATCGTGTCCCTATCCCCCAACCAACGGCACCGGGTCAGGTGGTATCGCGGATGCTCATCGACCACGAGAACCTCGTCGTCGAGCTCACACACGATCAGCAGGTCGGCTGCGTCCGTCTCCTCCTCGCCCGGATCCCCGGCGCCCACGGCTTCCGCGGTCTCCCCCGGCCCTTCGGAGCCTTCGGAATCCGGGTGCTCGCCTGTCCCCTCGGCGCCGCTGACGTGTTCGGGACCGATCACACCCTCGCGACCGGCGCCCTCGGCGGTTTCGGCGGCTTCGACATCCCCGGCGGGACGCACCTCGTCGCGTTCACCACCGAGTTCCGCGCCGTCCTCGACATCGTCCCCACCATCATCGCCGGTGCCGCTGTCCTGTCTCGCCGCAACGGAGCGCTCCCCGCCTCGCCGCCGCAACCAGTCCACGACCAGCAGCACCGCGGCTGCCCCCGAGCAGCCGATCGAGACCCACGCCCAGAGTGAAGCACCGGTGATCAGCGCCGCGATCAGCAGGCCCAACGCACCGAGAACGAGTACCAGGACGATGTAGAGCACGATGCCTCAGCTCAGTCGTCGAGTGTCGCCGTCACGGTAGCTACCCCGCCTCGGCCCGAGGTCCGAACGAGAAGCCCTGGCTGGCACCGCTCGAGTTGCCGCTCTGCGGGGCCGACGCCGATTCGGCGTGCGCACCACCGCCGCCGGAGGCCGGTGCCGAGGACGGTGCCGCGGATCCTCGGTCGTCCAGTTCCCGCAGTTGTGACTCCAGGAAGCCGCGCAACCTGGTGCGGTACTCGCGTTCGATGGTCCGAAGCTCGTCGATCTTTTTGCTCAGCGCGTCCTTCTCCGCGTTGAGCGCGTTCATGTGCTCGGTGTACTTGCGCTGTGCCTCGCGCTCCATGGTCGCGGCCTTGTCCCGCGACTGTCGCTCGATCGTCTCCGCACGCGTTCGCGCGTCGTTGAGCATCGTCTCCGCACGGGTGCGGGCCTCGTTCACCATCGAGTCCGCCTTCGAGCGAGCCTCCGACAGTAGCTGCTCGGACTTGGTTCGCGCCTCGGCGAGCATGCCGTCGGACTCGGCTTTGGCTTCCACCGTGAGACGGTCGGCCATCTCCTGGGCCAAGCCAAGGACCTTGGCCGCCTGCACGTTGGGCTCACTGCCGTCTCCGCCGAGATTGGCATGTTCCTGCGTCTGTTCGAGGGCTGACGGGGCGGGGACGGACGCCAGACGCCGGGACGGCTCGTCCTGGCGCGGCGCCTCGTGCTGCGCCGGCTCCCGACGAGCCTGCTGTGCAGCCGGAGCGCCCGAGGTCGCACCCTGCTGAAGCTCGTTCCGGGCCGATTCCAGCTCCGCGTCGAGCTGTTCGACCTGCTGACGCAGCTCGTTGTTCTCCTCAATCAGGCGGGCAAGCTCGGTCTCCACCAGGTCGAGGAAGGCGTCCACCTCGTCCTCGTTGTAGCCCCGTTTGCCAATCGGTGGCTTGCTGAACGCGACGTTGTGCACGTCAGCGGGGGTCAAGGACATCTGATCACCTCACGCACTCCAGGCCTGCGCGATACCCGGACCTGTTACCGGGCACCGGATAACGCCAGTTGCATCAGTATGAACACAACCAACAACAGCACCATAATCGATAAGTCCAGCCCCACGTTGCCAATCCGCACCGGTGGAATGAGACGCCGGAGCGCTTTGACAGGTGGGTCGGTCACTGTGTAGATGGTCTCGAGCGTTACCGCAACCCCTCCCGCTGGACGCCACTCTCGTGAGAACGCTCGAACCAGCTCGACCACCACCCTCGCGAGGAGGAAGAGCCAGTAGACGAACAACACGTAGTAGACGACAAGTAAGACCAGTTCCACGTGTCTAACTCTGCCACTTCTCAGCGACGGAGGAACAACCCGCCCTCGGCTATCCGTTGCCGGTCCTCCGCCGAGACGTCGATGTCCGGCGGGGAGAGCAGGAAAACCTTGTTGGTGACCTTGTCGATCGAGCCGTGCAGGGCGAAGGCGAGACCTGCAGCGAAGTCCACCAGACGCTTGGCGTCGGCGTTGTCCATCTCGGTGAGATTCATGATCACCGGACTGCCGTCCCGGAAGTGCTCGCCGATCTCCCTCGCCTCGCTGTACCCGCTGGGATGCAACGTGACGATCCGGCTCAGCGGATCCCTCCCGGCACCGGCCGATCCAGCAGCCTGCTCCGGAACCGGCCGTAACCGTGTCACCGGCTCCGGCTGCCGGTCCATCGCCAACGCGCCCGCGACCGCGGGCTCAGCCGACATGCCGCGCCCCCTGCCACGGGCGCGCCCACCCGGCTCGTCGAGTGGATCGGCAGGCATCCGGTAACCACCACGCCCCCTACGGGGCACCTGCTCCTCGCGATACTCGTCGTATCCCTGGTCATAGCCCCGGTCATAGCCGCGGTCGTAGCCGCCGTCACCACGGTGGCCGCGCCGGTATCCGTCCGGAGCCGCGTACTCCGGATAATCACCCGGGTAGTCGTCGTACCCCTCGTCGTCGGCTGGGATCATGCCGAAGTAGGCTTTCAGCCTCTGCAGCGTGCTCATGCTCTCCTCCGAGGGTGTACGCGGCCCAGGGTATGCCCCACCGTCACTCACGTGAGGCTAGCTCGCGCCCACCGAGCAACGCTGTTCCGACACGCACGCATGTCGATCCGTGCGCTATCGCGGATTCCAGGTCACCGCTCATCCCCGCCGAGAGCTCGACGAGATTGGGATAATCCTCACGGAGCCACCGAGCGATATCGGCGAATCGTGCGAATGCGCTATCATGATCGACTCCCTGCGGAGCCACGGTCATCAGACCCCGGAATCTCATTTCATCCGATCTAGTGATATTACTCACCAACTCGGGAAGCATGGCGGGTGAACACCCACCTCGATGAGGAGCCTCATCCAGGCTCACCTGGACGAGCACGTCCAACGGTCGCGACCGCCACCCCTTCTCCCGCGCTCGCGCCGCCGCCTGCTCCAACGCGTTCACCAGCCGCGGCGAGTCCACCGACTGCACCTCGTCGGCCCAGCGCACCACGGTACGGGCCTTGTTGCGCTGCATCCTGCCCACCATGTGCCAGCGAACATCGGCGTCCGGGCGGAGCCGCGTGAACTCCGCCACCTTCGCACCGGCCTCCTGGTCCTTGTTCTCGGCGAAATGCCGGACCCCGAGGTCGGAAAGCAACGCCGCATCCGAAGCGGGAAACGTCTTGGTGACCGCCACCAGCCGCACCCCTTCCGGATCCCTGCCCGCGCTCTCACAGGCAGCGGTCACCCGCGCTCGCAGAGCGTCCAGCGACCGGCGCAGCTGCTCGACACGTTCGGCATCCTGCAGGTTCACGTCGCTTCCATCCAGGTCACGGCTGCGATCCGGCCGGTGGTGCCCTGCCTGCGATAACTGAACAACGTCTCCTCCTCCACCGTGCACCGCGGATCCACCCCGATCTTGCCGACGCCGATCCCCGCGAGCTGCTGCCACAATCCTGCCCGCAGATCGATCCCAGCGGTCCCTCGCCTGCTCCGGCACGCGCTGCCCGGAAGGTGGGTCGCCACGTCGTCCGCCATCTCGCGCGGCACCTCGTAGCACGCCCCGCAGATGGCCGGGCCGAGCAGCACCTCGATACGCGAGGTACGCGCCCCCAGCGAGCGCATGGCCTCCACAGCGGCAGGCACGACACCGACGCGAGCACCCACCCGGCCGGCGTGCACCGCGGCGACCACACCCACTTCGGGCTCGGCGAGCAGCACGGGGACGCAGTCGGCCACCAAGGCCGCCACCGCCATGCCCGGCGCGGCGGTCACCAGCGCGTCGGTGGCTTCCGCTGGCGCGTCGATCGGACCGTCCACCACGGTGACGGTGCGCCCGTGCACCTGTTCCATCCAGGCGATCCGCTCGCCGGTCAGGCCGAGCTCACGTGCCAGCCGGGCACGATTGGCCGCGACCGCATCAGGGTCGTCACCGACAGCGTCGCCGAGGTTGAAGCTGTCGTACGGAGCACGTGAACACCCTCCGGCGCGCGTGGTCACCACTCGACGTATCCGCACGCTGGACCTCCCGGCAGTGCCAGCTGGCTGCCCGTTGGCTGCTATCTGTCCGCTACCGGCCGCTTGGTCTGCCCGGTAGCACCTCGGCTACCTCGCTCGTGCCCTCCCGG
Source organism: Haloechinothrix sp. LS1_15 (assembly GCF_033042135.1). Classification (NCBI taxonomy): domain Bacteria; kingdom Bacillati; phylum Actinomycetota; class Actinomycetes; order Pseudonocardiales; family Pseudonocardiaceae; genus Haloechinothrix; species Haloechinothrix sp. LS1_15. Next base: position 26,883 of record NZ_WBXM01000008.1, read on the forward strand.
CCCCGGTCTCGGGCATGTCGGGGTACGGCACGATGCGAGAACCCTCTGGTGGCTCAGCCTAAACGGCACCGCACGCCGCCCGGCAGACCGGGCAGGCCGGGCACAGCGCCCGGTTACCGGCGCATGAACGGTGGGACGTCCACGTCATCGTCGTCGGCAGCGGCGTCCTCTTCTGTCACCGGAACAGCCCGGTGAGGCAGGCTACCGCGCGTGCCGTTACCCGCGGCGGCGTTCCCGCCATGCTGCGACTGCGGCAGCGAACCGCCATGTTGTGCGGTGCCACCCCGCGCGGATTCCCCGCCCGCGGCGGGCTGCTGCCGCACGGGAGGCTGCTCCTCGGAACGCGAACCCGACGAGCGACCGCTGCCGCCGCCGAGCGTGCCCGCTTCCGCCGAGGCCGTCGAGGACGAGCTCCCCGGCGATGCGGTCGAGGACGAAACAGCGGGCGGGTCCAGCTTCTTATGGGTCGGAGCGCCCGCATCGAACCCGGCGGCGATAACGGTCACCCGCACCTCGTCGCCGAGCGAGTCATCGATGATCGTGCCGAAGATGATGTTCGCTTCCGGGTGCGCCGACTCCTGTACCAGCGAGGCGGCTTCGTTGATCTCGAAGAGTCCGAGATCCGAACCGCCCGCGATCGACAGCAACGCGCCGTGCGCGCCGTCCATCGAGGCCTCGAGCAGGGGCGAGTTGATGGCCTTCTCGGCAGCCTGCACCGCCCTACCCTCACCACGTGCCGAACCGATACCCATCAACGCGCTACCGGCACCGGACATGACGCTCTTGACATCGGCGAAGTCGAGGTTGATCAGGCCCGGCGTCGTGATGAGGTCGGTGATGCCCTGCACACCCGACAGCAGCACCTCGTCGGCCGACCGGAACGCGTCCATCAGCGAGACCCCGATGTCGCCGAGCTGCAGCAACCGGTCGTTGGGGATGACGATCAGCGTGTCGCACTCGTTGCGCAGCTCCTGGATCCCCTCCTCGGCTTGCGATCCCCTGCGCTTGCCCTCGAAAGAGAACGGCCGGGTGACCACGCCGATAGTGAGCGCGCCGAGCTTGCGAGCGACCTGGGCGACCACGGGTGCGCCACCCGTACCGGTACCGCCACCCTCGCCCGCGGTCACGAAGACCATGTCGGCGCCCTTGAGCACCTCTTCGATCTCGTCGGCGTGATCCTCGGCCGCGCGCTGCCCCACATCGGGGGCGGCTCCCGCGCCGAGACCACGGGTGAGTTCCCTGCCGATGTCGAGCTTCACATCGGCATCCGACATCAGCAACGCCTGAGCGTCGGTGTTCACCGCGATGAACTCGACCCCCTTGAGGCCGACCTCGATCATCCGGTTCACGGCGTTCACACCACCGCCGCCGATACCGACGACTTTGATCACCGCGAGGTAGTTGTGCGGGGGCGTCATCGGGTCCGCCTTCCTGCTCGTGGCTCCAGGTCCGCTGCGTCTGCGCCCGAAGTCAATCACCCGACCGGTCATCCACCGGCGAGAAACCCTCAACCTCAACATGAGGTTCAGAATTATGTCAACTTCCGACGCTGTGTCTGGACGGTAAGCATCGTCCACCGGTGGAATCCAGCAGCCACGCCGGGCGTGGGGCCGAACGTGACATTCAGCGCCACCCCACATCGACTCTCATTCTGAGCTACCTACGAAACCGTAGGTAGCTCAGGACTCGAGACGCCCACCCGTCGCCCGACCACCACCCCACATCGACTCTCATTCTGAGCTACCTACGAAACCGTAGGTAGCTCAGGACTCGAGACGTCATATACGTCGCCGGGTTGGGTGAGGATGGCGTCGAGGACGCGGGCTTTGCGGTCGGGTTGCCCGGCGTCGCCCCAGTGCACCGTCTCGCCGCCTGCCAAGGTGAACTCCACACTGCCTGGAGTGTCCGCGCCGATCGTGGTCACCGACTCGCGCAGCTCACCCGGCAACGTGGCCAGCACCTCCATCACTGCCTCGGTCACCTCATCCTCCGACGACACGGTCTCCGTGCGCAGCTCGGGCAGTCCGTCTGGCGGATCGCCGACCTCGTGGAACGGCACCCCGTGCTCGTCCACCAGCCGGATGCCGTCATGGGCGGCGAAGTAGGCGACCTCCTCGCGTTCGATGACCTCGATCCTGATGGTCGACGGCCACGACCGCCCGACCTCGGCACGCTCGACCTCGTCGATCCCGGCGACGCGGTCGGCCACTTCCTCCGTATCCACCCGCAACATCGGGCGCTGGTCCGGGATCGCAGCCAGCTCCTCGACAGCCTCCTGCGAGGCCCGGTGCACCCCGCTCACGTCGACCGACCGCACCCCGAGCAGCGAAGTGAACAGCAGCAGGTACACCACACCACCCACGGCGAGCACGCACAGCACCGCGACGGCACGCCGTAACAGGATCCTGCCGCGCGAGGGGCGTGCCCGCGCCGCAGCACCGCGCCGGGACCGGCCCGCCACCGCCTACCCCTCGGGTACCGGCGCCGCGGCGGCAGCGTCCGCGACTCCCGCGTCCAGCTCCCTGATGATCTCGGCACCGAGCTGGGTGACATCGCCGGCGCCCATCGTGATCAACAGGTCGCCTGGCCGCACGATCCCGGCGGCCAACGTCGCCGCGCGGTCGAAGGCGGGTTCGTAGCGTACCGTAGCGCGCGTGATCCGGTCGGCGATCAGCGCTCCCGACACTCCTGGCACCGGCTCCTCCCGTGCGCCATAGATATCCAGCACCACCACCTCGTCCGCGAGTTCCAGCGCCTCGGCGAACTCGTCGGCGAACGCCATGGTCCGCGAGTACAGGTGTGGCTGGAACACCACGACCACACGGTCCCGACCCGCCGCGTGCCGCGCGGCACGTAGCTGCGCGGCCACCTCGGTGGGATGGTGCGCGTAGTCGTCGTAGACCCGCACATCGCCTGCCCGCCCTTTGAACTCGAACCGGCGCCGAACCCCGGTGAACGCGGCGAGCCCGTCGACCAGATCGTCCACACCGGCACCGAGCTCATCCCCGGCGAGCAGCGCGGCGACCGCGTTGAACGCCATGTGCTCGCCGGGAACCGGCAGCCGGACGTCCCGCTGCTGACCGTGCAGTGCGATCCGCACCGTGCCGCCGTCCTCGCTCGGCCGGTAGTCCAGTACCCGGGCATCGGAGTCAGCGGAGGCGTTCCTGCCGTAGCGCCGTACCCGCACGCCGTCGGCGAGCAGGCCGCGCGAGACGGCTTCGGTTGCCAACCGTTCCGCCGCCGGGTCGTCGGCACACACCACCAACGCACCACCCGGCCGGATCCGGCCGACGAACTCCTCGAAGGTCGAGCTGTAGGCTTCCACCGAGCCGTGGTGGTCGAGATGGTCCGGCTCGATATTGGTCACCACGGCGACCTCGGGGTCGTACGACAGGAACGAGCCGTCGCTCTCGTCGGCTTCGGCGACGAAGATTCCCCCACTGCCGTGATGCGCGTTCGCTCCCGATTCGTTGAGATCCCCGCCGATGGCGAACGACGGATCGAGCCTGCAGTGCTGCAGCGCCACCGTCAGCATCGACGTGGTCGACGTCTTGCCGTGCGTCCCGGTAATGCACGCGACGGTGTGGCCCGCCATCAACTCCGCGAGGGCTTCCGAGCGGTGCAGGACCGGGATGCCTCGGTCCCTCGCGGCCGCCAGTTCCGGGTTCGTTTCCCTGATCGCGGTGGAGACGATCACCGCGCTCGGCGAGGCGCCGGTGATGTCGAGATTGGCCGCATCCTGGCCGATCGCGATCTCGGCCCCTTGCGCGCGCAGCGTGAGGAAGGCGCGCGAGTCCTTGGCGTCCGAGCCACTCACCATCGCGCCTCTGGCCAGCAGGATGCGGGCGATACCGCTCATACCCGCGCCACCGATACCGATCAGGTGGGCGCACCGCAACACGTCAGGAACGGCTGTCATTCACGCTTCCCCTCTTGCCGGTCGGGCAAGGCACCGCACGCCTGCAGCACCATCTCGGCCAGCACCTCGTCCGCGCTGCCGTGGCCGAGGCCGGTGGCAGCCGCGCTCATTGTCTCCAACCGTGCCGCATCGGTGGCCAGCGGCACGACCTGCTGCGCCACCCAGTCCGCCGTCAGCTCGGCGTCGGCGACCATCGTCGCCGCCCCTGCCCGTACCGCGGGCCGGGCGTTGAGCTCCTGCTCCCCGTTGCCATGCGGCAGCGGCACGAACACCGCGGGCAGCCCGACCGCCGAGACCTCCGCCACGGTCATCGCCCCCGACCGACACAGCGCCAGATCGGCCGCCGCGTAAGCCAGGTCCATGCGCTCCAAGTACGGCACGGTCACGTACCGGGGCCCTGCCCCGCCGGAGCTCGATTCCCCGGTCACTGCCAGCGTATTGCCCGGGCCGTGCGCGTGCAGCACGCCGATCCCCGCCGCCGCGAGATCGCCCGCTGCCTCTGACACAGCGGTATTGAGCGTCCGTGCACCCTGCGAACCACCGAACACCAGCACCGTGGGCGCGTTCTGGTCGAGGCCGAAATGCTCGCGCGCCTCGGCCCGCAACGCGCTACGGTCGAGTGTGGTGATGGACCGCCGCAGCGGCATACCGACCGTCTCGCCGCCGCGCAGCGACGCGTCCGGTGTGGCGACCGCCACCCGCTCGGCGAACCGCGCGCCCACCTTGTTGGCCAGTCCCGGACGCTGGTTCGCCTCGTGCACCACGATCGGCATCCTGCCGCGAGCGGCCAGGTAAGCGGGCAACGCGACGTAACCACCGAACCCCACCACCACGTCGGCACCGACCCGCTGGAGCACCCGGCGGGTCGCGGCGACCGAACGCCAAACCTTGGCAGGCATGCGGAGCAGCTCTAGCCCGACAGAGCGCGGCATCGGCACCGGGGGAATCAACTCGAGCTCGTACCCCCGGTCGGGCACCAGGGTCGTCTCCAGTCCCCGCTCGGTACCCAACGCGACCACCCGCGCATCCGGCCGGAGCCGCCGCACCGCATCGGCGAGCGCGAGTGCCGGCTCGATGTGGCCCGCCGTTCCCCCGCCTGCCACCACAACCGTGGGCGTGCTCACCTGCGTCCTCCACGTTGTCCTCGTCGTTGCCCCCGGCGCTGCTTCGGCGGCGCCCGGTGCGCCTGCGTGGCCGAGCTCGGCCGCTGGCCGCCACCCGCATCACGGCCCGCGGGCCTGCCGCCACCCCGCGACTTCGACCGGGCGGCCGTGCGATTGGCTTTCGGCCGGTACGGGTCAGGCGCGGGCAAGCGCAGCAGCTTGCCGAACTTACCCGGCCCCTGATTGCGCAGCGCGGCCACCGCCTCCGGCTCGTGGCGAGCGCAGTTGGCCAATACGCCGAAGGAGAACATGGTAACGACCAGCGAGGTGCCACCATAAGAGATCATCGGCAGCGGGATCCCGGTGATCGGGAGCAACCCGACAACGTACCCGATATTGATGCCCGCCTGGCCGACGATCCAGACCGTCAACGTCCCTGCGACGATACGGATCCACGGGTCGAGGTTGCGCGCCGCGATCCGCAGCCCGACCACAGCCACCGCGGCGAACAGCCCGATCACCACGCACGCACCGATCAGCCCGAGTTCCTCACCGATGAGCGCGAAGATGAAATCGTTGTGCACGCTCGGCAGGTACTGCCACTTGGACGCGCCCTGACCGAGACCAGCGCCGAACAGCCCACCATCAGCCAGCGCGAACATCGCCTGGCGCGCCTGCCAGCCGGTTCCCTGCGGGTCGGCCTCAAGATCCAGGAAGGTCATCACCCGGGCTAGCCGGTACGGCGCGATCACCGCCAGCACCCCGACGGCCAGCGCTGCCACCCCTGACACCAGAATGAACAGCAGTTTCGGCGCCCCAGCGAACCACAGCAGGGCGAGCAGCACCACGCCGAGGCTGACCGTGCTGCCCAGGTCCGGCTGGGCGATCACCAGGGCGAACATCACCAGCGCCACCGGGACGATCGGGACGAGCAGGTGGCGCCACTGGTGCAGCAACGAACTCTTGCTGACCAGGATGTGGGCGCCCCACAACGCGAGCGCGAGCTTGGCCAGCTCCACCGGTTGCACGTAGATCGGACCGAGCGCGAAGGAGCGTTGTGCGCCGAACACCGAAGTACCCAGCGGGCTGAGCACCATGGCCAGCATGGCGACGCTGGCCACGAGCAGCACCGGAGCCACCTGCCTGAGCAGCCGCAACGGACACCGCAGCGCCACCAAGAACGCCGCGGCCCCGATCGCGACGAACATCAGGTGCCTACCGAACAGCGCGTAGACCTGCCCGCCCGCACCGGAAGCGGGCGACGAGGCCGACAGCACCATCACGATGCCGATCAGCGTGAGCAACCCGCACAGCGCCAGTACGAGGTGGAACGAGGCCAGCGGCCGGGACAGCCAAGCGGTCAGTGCGCTGCGCACGGCGGACAATCGAGCCATGGCACCACGATCGGTGCCCTGCGTTCGCCTGCTACGCACTCCTTTCCCCCGCGTCGACGTCCGCTCGGTGACCACGGCCTTACCCGCGCAGCGAACGCACCGCAGCCGCGAACGCGTCACCGCGGTGCGCGTAGCTGCGGAACATGTCCAGCGACGCGGCGGCAGGCGCCAGCAGCACCACGTCACCGGAACGCGCCATCGCGCTCGCTGCCCCTACTGCGGCTGCCATGACACCATCGTCACCCGGATCGGGGTGAATCAGCGGAATATCCGGGGCGTGTCGCGCGACAGCGTCCGCGATCACACCGGCGTCGGCGCCGATCACCACAACGCCGCGCAGCCGCCCGGCATGCTCGGCCACCAGCGCGTCCACCGTCTCCGGCGAGGCACCCTTGAGCTGCCCCCCGGCGATCCACACCACGTGGTCGTACGCGGCAAGCGAACCGCCCGCGGCGTGCGGGTTGGTGGCCTTGGAGTCGTTGACGTAACGCACGCCGCCGACCTCGGCGACCAGCGTCGCACGGTGGTCCTCTGGCCGGAAGGCCAGCAGACCCTCCCGCACCGCCTCGGCGCTGACGCCGTAGCCACGAGCGAGTGCCGCGGCGGCCAACGCGTTGACCACGTTGTGCGGCCCTGCCGGGCGTATCTCGGAGGTCGGGCACAACGACACGGGCTGCGTATCCTCCCCGAACGCGCGGTCGACCAACATGCCGGAGTCGACCCCCAGCTCGCCCTGCGCGGGCGGGCCGGGCACGATACCGACGCGGCGCGCGTCCCCGGGAGCGCGCCGGTGCGCCAACGTCCCGGAGTATCGGTCCTGCGCGTTGTACACAGCCAGACGGGTTCGGTCGTAGATGCTTCCCTTGGCCTCGGCGTAGGCGCTCATCGATCCGTGCCAGTCGAGGTGATCCTCCGCCACGTTGAGTACCACCGCGGCGTACGGCGCCAGGCCGCGGGACCAGTGCAACTGGAAGCTGGACAGCTCGACGGCCAGCACCTCGTAACCGGAACGCACCGCGTCGGTGACCGCGAATCCCACGTTGCCGCAAGCCACCGCGTGCCGCCCGGCCGCGACCAGGATCTCGGCCAGCATGCTCACCGTAGTGGACTTCCCGTTCGTCCCGGTCACCGCCAGCCACACCGGCGGCCGCTGCCTGGCCTGCCCTAGCTGCCATGCCAGCTCGACGTCCCCGATCACCTCGATGCCTGCGTCGGCGGCAGCACGCAGCACCGGCGTGTTCTGGCGCCATCCGGGGCTGGTCACCACCAGGTCGGTGCCCTCGGGGGGCGAGGTCAACCCCGGAACGCACGTCACCGCAACCGTCGCCGCGAGCCGGTCGAGCTGCTCGGCGCGCTCATCGGTGACCGTCACCAGCGCACCGGCCTCGACCAGCGCACCGGCCACCGACTCGCCGGTGACCCCGGCGCCAGCCACCAACACCCGACGACCGGCGAGGGGGATCACGACAACCCACCCACGGCGGCGAGCTGTTCACCATAGAACAACACGAGCCCGAGCATGCAGCAGATCGCGGCGAGCAGCCAGAACCGAATGATCACCGTGGTCTCGGCCCAGCCCGCGAGCTCGAAGTGATGATGGAAGGGCGCCATGCGGAACAGCCTGCGGCCGGTGGTGCGGAACACCGCGATCTGCAGCACCACCGAGACCATCTCCACGACGAAGAGGCCACCGATGACGATCGCCAGCAGTTCGGTACGCGTGGTCACCGACAGGCCCGCGATCAGGCCGCCGAGCGCGAGCGACCCGGTGTCACCCATGAAGATCTTCGCCGGCGCGGCGTTCCACCACAGGAACCCGATACACGCGCCCGTCGCCGCCGCGGCGACCACTGCGAGGTCGAGCGGATCGCGCACGTCGTAGCAGGCGGGCTGCGGCGTCTCCGCGCACGCCAGCCGCGCCTGCCAGAACGAGATCACGACATAGGTGCCCAGCACCATCGCGGCGGCACCGCCTGCCAGACCGTCCAGCCCGTCGGTGAAGTTCACCGCGTTGGACCAGGCCGCGATGAGCAGGTAGCAGAAGATGATGAAAACGGGCAGCGGAAACACGATCAGCGCGAGGTCGCGCACGTACGACAGGTTCGTCGATGCCGGGGTCAGGCCGCGCTCGTCGGCGAACTGGATCGCCAGGATCGCGAACACCACCGCGATCACCAGCTGCCCGACGAGCTTGGATGTCTTGTTCAGCCCGAGGTTGCGCTGCTTGCGGATCTTGATGAAGTCGTCGAGGAACCCCACGACCCCCAAGCCGGTGGCCAGGAACAGCACCAGCAAAGCCGAGGCTGACGGGCCGCCGCCGTCGGCCGATCCCACCCACCGCAGCAGGTGCGCGGTGCCGTACCCCACCAGCGTCGCGATGATGATCGCGACGCCGCCCATGGTGGGGGTACCCCGCTTCGACCGGTGTCCGTCAGGGCCTTCCTCCCGGATCTCCTGGCCGAAGCCTTGCTTGGAGAACTCCCTGATCAGGTAAGGGGTGAGCAGGATAGAGACGAGCAGGCCCACCGAGGCCGCGATCAGGATGCTGATCACGCGCTATCACCGTCCCGCACGAACGGGGACTCCAGCACCGCATCGGCCACCCGCCACAGCTCGGCGATCTTGGATGCCTTCACCAGCAGCACGTCCTGCCCCGAAAGCTCCTCGCGCAGCAGCTCGATCGCGGCATCGGCGTCCGGCACAAGCACCGACTCCCGGCCCCACGAGCCTTCGAGACAGGCTCCCCGGTGCATCGCGGCGGCCTCCTCGCCGACCACCACCAGGCGGTCGATGTTCAACCGCACGGCCAGCCTGCCGATCTCGTCGTGCGCGGCGGTGGCTGCCTCGCCCAGTTCTGCCATCACACCGAGTACCGCCCACGAACGACCTCCCGCTGCCCTGCGGTGCTCGCTCATCGCGGCCAGCGCCTTCAATGCCGCCCGCACCGATTCCGGGTTGGCGTTGTACGAATCGTTGAGCACGGTGACGCCGTCGCCGCTGGTGACGACCTCCATCCGGCGCTCCGAGCGGCGCGTGACGCCGGACAGCCGCTCGGCGATCTCCGCGACATCACCGCCCAACTCCAGCGCGACCGCCGCGGCGACCAGCGCGTTGGACACCTGGTGCTCACCGCTCAACGGCAGCGTCACCTCGGCCGACCCCTCAGGAGTGTGGAGCTGGAAGCTCGGCCGGGCCTGCTCGTCGAGCCGGATGTCGGTGGCGCGGATCTCGGCCTGCTCGGCGGTACCCACCGGCACCACTCGTGCCGCGGTGCGCTCGCGCATCGCCGCGACGAGCGGATCATCCACGTTGAGCACCGCGACGCCACCGTCGTCCGCGGCGGGCAGCGCCTCGACGAGCTCACCCTTGGCCGTGGCGATCCGCTCGCGGGAGCCGAACTCGCCCACGTGGGCGGAGCCGACGTTGAGCACCGCCCCGATGCGGGGCGGTGCGATAGCGGCGAGCTCGGCAATGTGCCCCATGCCCCGCGCGGAGAGCTCCAGTACCAGGTGACGGGTACTCGCGTCGGCGCGCAATGCGGTCCACGGGTGACCGAGTTCATTGTTGAACGACCCCGGCGGAGCGATCGTCGGGCCGAGCGGCTCCAGCAGCTGCGCGATCAGGTCCTTGGTTGAGGTCTTTCCAGAGGACCCAGTAAGCCCCACCACCGTGAGCGACGTGCGCGACAACCGTTGGACGACCGCGCGTGCCAGCTTGCCGAGCGCGGCCAGCACCGCGGCACCGGAACCATCGGTGTCGCCGGAAAGCGCGACCGAGCCGGTACCGGTGACCCCCTCGGCCTCGCGGGGCACGATCACCGACGGCGCATCGACCTCGCGCGCAGCGAGCACCCCGCTCGCCCCGGCAGCGACCGCCGCCGCCGCGAAGGAATGCCCGTCGACTCGCTCACCAGGCAACGCGACGAACAGGCCGCCTTCGGCGATCTTCCTCGAATCGAACTCCACTCCGGCGGTCACCCGCTCGCTGCCGTCGGCGTGGTGCAGCACGCCACCGGTGATCTCGGCGACCTCCGCCAGGGTTAATGGGATCACTTCTGCGCCTCGATTCGGTTGCGCAATGCCGATGCCAGTTCCTCCCGATCGGAGAAGGGATGAACCACCTCACCGATCACCTGTCCCGATTCGTGTCCCTTACCCGCCACGAGAACCACGTCTCCTTGGTGGGCAAGTTCGACCGCGTAAGCGATCGCCTCGCGGCGGTCGCCGATCTCGCACACCTCACCACCCTGCGAGGGCCCGACCATGCGCGCGCCGGACAGGATGGCCGATCGGATCGCCTCCGGGTCCTCGCTCCGTGGGTTGTCATCGGTGACGATCAGTACGTCGCTGCGCCGCACCGCCGATTCGCCCATCAACGGCCGCTTGGTGACGTCCCGGTCTCCCCCGCATCCCAGCACCGTGATGACCCGCCCCTCGGTCTGCAGCCGGAGCGCGTCCAGCGCTTGGGCGACCGCGGCGGGTTTGTGCGCGTAGTCGACCACTGCGGTGAAGTCCTGCCCCTCATCGACCCGCTCCATCCGGCCGGGTACCACGGCGTCGGCCAGGCCGGTGGCGATGTGCTCGCCCGGCACGCCGCAGGCGTCGAGCACGGCGGCTGCCAGCAGCGCGTTGGTGACGTTGAACTCCCCCGGCAACCGGAGCGTGGTGCTGATCCGCTGCCCGGCCGGACCGTGCATGACGAACGACTGCTCCCCCGTCGCCGTCGTCGAACGGTCGGTGGCGGTCCAGTTCGCGCCGGAGTTCGGGTCGTTGGCCACCGTGACGGTGTGCGGCCGGACCAACTCCTGGCCCCAGGCGGTGTCGATCGCCACGACCTCGACCGTGGCACGCCCGTCGAACAGGATCGCCTTGGCTTCGAAGTACTCGGCCATGTCCCGGTGGAAATCCAGGTGATCCTGCGAGAGGTTGGTGAACGCCCCCACCGCGAACCGCGTACCGTTCACCCTTCCCAGCGCCAGCGCGTGGCTGGACACCTCCATAGGCACGTGAGTCACGCCCTGCTCCACCATGGCGGCGAACAGTGCCTGCAGGTCAGGTGCTTCCGGCGTGGTGAACGAGCTGGTCTGCCGCTTGCCCGCGATGCGTGTCTCCACCGTCCCCACCAGGCCGGTGGTCAGTCCCGCCGCCCGCAGGCCCGACTCGACCAGGTACACGGTGGTCGTCTTGCCTGAGGTGCCGGTGATTCCCAGCACGTTCAGTCGGAGCGAGGGTTCGTCGTAGATCCACGCCGCCACGTCACCCAGCACGCCGCGCGGGTCGTCGTGCACCACCACCGGAACGTCCACCCGGCTGACCCCGGGTCGTTGGGCGCCGTCGGCATCGGTGAGGATCGCCACAGCACCGGCGTCGACCGCCTCGGCCGCGAAGTCCGCGCCGTGCGTGCGTGCTCCGGGCAGTGCCGCGTACAGATCGCCGGGACGGACCTGCTGCGCGCGCAACGTCACCCCGGTGATCGGCGCATCGACGCCGCTGCTGTCCCGGATGAGCCTGCCGTCCGCACGCGCGACCAGCGTGGTCAGCGGGACAGGCTCGGTGACACGTGGCCGCACCGGCAGGTGTTCCGCGGTCACCACCTCGTCCCCTTTCGGGTCTTCAGCTTCGTGGTCCCGAGATCGTCTCGGCGTCCCAGTATTGTCGACCGGCACGGGCGGAAGGTTACCGGCGTGTGGTCGGCACTGTTGCGCCCGGGCCGGTGATCACCCTTGTGCGGGGCACGGGACCGCGCGAGGGATGCTGGAGGAAGGCAACGGCTTCGCGAAGCACCGGCTGGCGGGCTCGTTGCGGTGCTCGCCGAAGGCCGGGATCGGTTCGTACCCCATCGAGGTGTAGAGGCCGATCGCCTCCGGTTGTGCGATACCGGTTTCCAACACCATCCGGCTCCGGCCGTGGGCGAGAGCGGACCGCTCCACGGCTGTCACGACCAGCCGCGCGTATCCCCGGCCGCGGGCGTACTCCGGGACGTAGACGCGTTTCATCTCCGCATCGCCCGGCATCAGCTCGGGAGGTGGGTCGTCGACGGCACGCCAACCGCCGCAAACCACCGGCAGGCCATCCCGGTAGCCGATGAGGAAGTGCCCGCTGCTGCCGGTGAACTCGTCCGGCCGTATCGGTGTGTGGTCGGGCTGGCCGTAGCGGTCGACGTACACCTGCTGCGCGCCCGCGATCAGGTCACGTGCGTCGGGATGGTCCAGCGCACGTGGGACCAAGCGCGGCGCGGCAGCGGGCGTGCCGCCGGGATCAGCGTTGGTCGTCACATCGCCAGACTATCCCGGCGAACCGCCCACGCGCGGCTCAGCTTCGCCAGTGTTGCCAGCCGGGTTCGTCCCCGGTGTACGGCTTGCCGTCCACGGTGATCGACGGGCCATCGACCCCGGCGGTTTCCGCCGTGCCCACCACCGTCCATCCCTGAGGAACGTGTTCCTTTCCGGGGAAGGTCGCCGCGAGCGCGTGGTCCTCACCACCGGTCAGCACCCAGTGCAGCGGGTCGGCACCGAGTGCCGAGGCCACTTCGGCCAGCCGGTCGTCGACCCGCAGCCAGCCGGAACGGATGTCGAACGCCACACTGGAGGCTTCCGCAAGGTGACCGACGTCGGCGAGCAACCCGTCGGAGACGTCGATCATCGACGTCGCTCCGGCCTGAGCGGCGATCGGTCCTTGCGCGTACGGCGGTTCCGGGTAGCGCTGCGCATTGACCACACCGGCCGGGGACCGGAACCCGCGGCCAAGGACGGCCAACCCGCCTGCGGCCCAACCCAGCCTGCCGCACACCGCGAGCACATCACCCTGGCGAGCACCCGATCGCGGGACAGGATCCCGGCCCTGCAGGTCACCCAACGCGGTCACGCTGATCACCACCTGCTCCGCGGTCACCATGTCACCGCCTGCGATCCCCACACCCGCACGTTCGGCTTCCGCCCACATCCCGTCGGCGAGCCCTGACACGGTTGCGATGCGGGTGTCACCCGGGCACGCCAGCCCAACCAGCACCGCGGTTGGCGTGGCCCCCATGGCCATGATGTCGGCGAGGTTGACCGCGATGGCTTTCCTACCGACCTGCTCCGGCGGTGACCAGTCGAAGCGGAAGTGCACGCCCTGCACGAGCACGTCGGTGGTGGTGACCACCCGGCCGTCGGCGGCTGCCACCACGGCTGCGTCGTCGCCAGGGCCGAGCAGCGTCGACGGCGGCTGGACGCGCCCCGAGGTGACGGCGGCGATCAGGCCGAACTCGCCGAGTCCCGCGACAGTGTCCTCGCCGCCTGCCGACCCGGTGTCACGGCTGGACCGGCCGAACGCCGCGGCCCCGCTGGCCGCGCGGGCCCCGGTCGCCTTCCCATCCTTCGGTTCCTGCACAGCTCACCCATCCATCGGCTCATGGTGTCCCGCACCGGCAGCTCGACCGCAAACCGTGCCCCGTCCCGGCGGCTGCGGTAGCTTCGGAAACCACGTGGAAATGCCCTATGCACTCATCAGGTTATGCCCCGGGAGGGTGAGGCATCAGCCACCCGGTGACCAATGCATCAGGTCTCGTTCATACCCTGTACTGGCTCGATCGGACGAAGGGACGCGCCGTGGTCAACGCATACATCCTCATTCAAACCGAGGTCGGCAAGGCGGCATCCGTGGCCGCAGAGATCGCGACGATTCCCGGGGTGCTCAGCTCGGAGGACGTCACCGGCCCCTACGACGTGATCGTGCGGGCCGAGGCGGAGACGGTCGACGACATGGGCCAGCTCGTGGTGGCACGGATCCAGAACGTCAGCGGGATCACCAGGACACTGACCTGCCCGGTCGTGCACCTGTAGCCCATGATGTAGTGGTTCCGTGAGTGGTACCGCAGGCTCATCCGACCGTACGCCCGACACCGCGGCGCCGCCCCGTGCCCTGGTCGCCGTGGCCGCCGCCCTCGGCCTGGTGCTGGTCGTCGGCGCCGCGATCATCGGGCTCACCGCCGGTTCCGGCGAGGACGATGCCGCAGGCGGCGACGAGCGCCTCGCCGTCCCCGAGGTTCCCGCTCCCGAGGCAGGCGCCGAGGCGTGCGACCGGCTACTCCGCGCACTGCCCGAGGAGCTGCCTGCCGGCGACGAGGACCTCACCAGGCGTGAGCTGGCCGACCCCGCCCCACCCGCTACCGTCGGGTGGGGGTTGGCGAACCCGGTCATTCTGCGCTGCGGGCTCGAGCAGCCCGCCGAGCTCGAACCGGATTCCCCGCTCCGTGCGGTTGACGGGGTGGAATGGCTCCCTGTCGAGGGTGAGGGCTCGCACACCTGGTACGCGGTGGACCGTGCGGCGTACATCGCGCTGACCGTACCGGACGCGGCGGGCACCGGACCGCTCCAGCTCATCTCCGAGATCATCGACGAAACACTCGAGCCGGTCGCCGTCGAGGTCGACTGAATCCTCCTCGCTGATCTCCGACCGCCGTGCCACCGCTGCGCGGTGGCACGGCGGTCGGTCACCGCAGCCCGGTCCCCCGCGCCAGCGCTGTCTCGATCAGCGTGGCCAGCAAGGTCGGGTAGTCCATACCGGTCACCGACCACATCTTCGGGTACGCCGACGTCGTGGTGAAGCCGGGCATGGTGTTGATCTCGTTGATGACCAGCTCGCCACCATCGGTGACGAAGAAGTCGACCCTGGCCAGGCCCTGGCAGTCGAGCGCGCGAAAAGCACGCACGGCAGTCGCCCGTAACCGCTCGGTGACCTCGTCGTCCAGCTTGGCCGGGATATCGAGCTCGGCACCGTCGTCGAGGTACTTGGATTCGAAGTCGTACCAACCCGCGCCCTCGGCGGCCGTTACCCGGATCTCGGCGGGCAGCGAGGCCTCGACGCGCCCGTCGGGGTACTCCAGCACGCCGCACTCCACCTCACGTCCGGTGACCGCCGCCTCGACGAGCACCTTCGGATCGGTCCGCCGAGCGGTGGCCACGGCCTCCGGTAGCTGCTCCCAGGCGGTCACCTTACTGATCCCGATGGACGAGCCAGCCCTGGCGGGCTTGACGAAGGCAGGCAGCCCGATACGCTCCTGCTCGGCCGGATCCAGCGCCGAGGAGCCCCTCGGCACTTCGGCGTACGCCACGGTCGGCAGGCCTTCCGCGGCGAGCAGTTTCTTGGCGAAGATCTTGTCCATGGCCGCGGCGCTGGCGAACACCCCAGCTCCCACGTAGGGGACGTCCGCCAGTTCGAGCAGGCCCTGGATCGTCCCGTCTTCCCCGAACGCGCCGTGCAGCAACGGGAATACCACATCGACGGAGGCGAACACCTCGGCGGCGCCCTCCCGCGACAGCGACACCAGCTCGCGCCTGGTGGGGTCGGCACGGAGCACTAGCTCGTCACCACCGGTCACCGAGGGCAACCGCCGCCCCTCGATTCGCAAGGCCCCCGGGTCGTCGGTGCCGACCACCCAGCCCCCGTCCGGGGTAATGCCGATCGGCACGATCTCGAACCGGTCAGTGTCCAGATTCGCCAGCACGCTACCCGCGGACACGCACGAGATGGTGTGTTCCGTGCTGCGGCCGCCGAATACCACAGCCACCCTGATCCTGCCCTCACTCATAAGCGGGACCTTACGCCCACCCGTCGCCCCACCAACCACCCCATGCGTCACCGATCCCACCAACGCCGTCGCCCCACCAACCACCCCATGCGTCACCGATCCCACCAACGCGGGTGGTGCGGCGGCTCAGCTCGCGACCACCTCGACCAGCGTCTCGACCGCGCCGGTCAACGCGTCCCTGGAACATCCCGCATAGCCGATCGCGATGCCGTGCGCGCTCGGAGGTCCAGCGAAGTGGCGTGCCAGGCCGTCCAACCGGATTCCGCGGCTCCTGGCGTGCCGTAGCCGTGCGCGCTCGTCCCGCAACGATTCCAGCGGAACCACCAGGTGAGCCCCGGCGTCGTCACCTAGTACCGGGGCACCCGCACCGCGCAGCGCCGCCGTCAGTAACCTGCGGCGTTCCGACAGTTCCCTGCGCACCCGCCGGATGTGTCGCCCGAGATCACCGCTGCGCGCGAGCTCGCTGAACACCCGCTGCCCGGCTGGGGACGGTTGCGTGCCGGTACCGTCCCGGTACCGGAGCACGGCGGCGGCCACCCCGGGTGGTGCCACCATCCAGCCCGCTCCCAGCGTGGGCGTGAGGATCTTGCTGGTGGTCCCGAGGTGCACCACCACGTCGGGGGCGAGCGCGGCGAGCAGCGGCAGCGGTGCCACGTCGAAGCGCAACTCGCCGTCGTAGTCGTCCTCGAGGATCAACATCCCATCGGCGCGGGCGCGCTCCACGAGCGCGACCCTGCGCGGGGCGCTCATGGTGCTGCCCATCGGGTACTGGTGGGCCGGGGAGCAGTAAACCGCGACCACCCCGGGCGGCACGGCGTCTACCCGCAACCCTTCCCCATCGACCCCAACCCCCACCACGCGCAGCCCGGCTGCCCGCAGCGCCCGCACCGCACGCTGGTAGCCGGGTTCCTCGACCGCGACGGTGTCACCGGGCCGCAGCACCCCTGCGGCCAGCTCGGCGACCGCGCTGGACGTTCCCGCAGTGGCCAGCACGGATCCGGTGGCGGCTGGCAACCCCCTGTGACGCAGCAGGTGCTCGGCGATCGCCGAGCGGTAGGCGGTAATGCCTGCACGATGCGTGCCGGTCGACGGCGGCGTGTCCGCGGCCGCCCGCCAGGCGCGTCGCCACGCCGCGCGGTCGATACCGCTGGCCCACGGTGTGCCGGGCACGAGCTCGAGCAGCTGCTCCTCGTCCCCACCCTCCGGGCTCCGCACGGTGGCGTCCGGGCGAGCACCGGGCGGGGTGGTGGTCACATAGGTCCCGGACCCGTGCCTACCCGCGATCCATCCCTCGGCGTGGAGCTGCTCGTAAGCGGCCGCCGTGACGGTGCGGCTCACTCCCAACCGTGCGGACAGCGCGCGGGTCGACGGTAGGCGATCACCCGCACGCAGGTGGCCCTCCGTGGCGGCGTCACGCAGCGCGTCGGCGAGCTGCACCGCGAGCGGCGTGCCCGAGGATCGGTCGAGGCTGACCGGCAACGCAGGGTCCATGGCGGCCCTCCCCTGGCGCACCCCGGTATCGCAACCTACCGGCGAGTGGCATTTCGAAACGACATGGTATTGGCTATTCGATCATGCCACATTCTGGGCCAAGCTGGGCGCATGCCCGATTCCGCATTCTTGCCACCGGCCTCGTCACCAGGCCTGCCACCTCACCAACCGGCGCTGTCGTCGACGGAGCGGAGCACCCCCAGCCGTACCAGGCACCGGACGGTGCACCGCACGGCCGCCCTGCACGAGGTCCTCGACGCCGGCTTCCTGTGCCACGTAGCCACGGTCCGCCACGGTGCCCCCGTGACGCTTCCCACCTGCTACGGCCGCGACGGCAACACGCTCTACCTGCACGGCTCCAGCGGAGCACACCACCTGCGGGCGGTATCCGGCGGTCAGCTGTGCGTGGCTGTCACACACGTCGACGGCATCGTCTACGCGCGCAGCCTCGTACACCACTCGCTGAACTACCGCAGCGCGGTAATACACGGCACGGCCCACGCGGTGGACGGGCAGGAGGAGAAGCTGCACGGGCTGCGTGTCATCACCGACCATCTCGCGCCCGGCTCCTGGCAGTACGCCCGCGAGATCAGCCGCAAGGAACTGGCGTCCGTGGCGGTGGTCGCCGTGCCGCTGGCCGAGGCGGCCGTCAAGATCCGCGACGACGGTCCGAATGACGAACCGGACGATGTCGCCGACGGCTCACGGTGGGCTGGTGTGCTGCCGTTATGGTGGGGTTTCGGTGAGCCACGCCCCAGCGAGGATCTGGCCGCGCCGGTCGCGCTACCGGACCACGTGGCGGCACGTGAGGCGACCGCTCACGGGGTGACCGGGCGCACCGTGCGGGAACCATACCGGTAGACGTGGATACTGACAGCGGGATCGTCGCCCGCGTTGCGCACCCGATGGGCGTAGCCGGGGCCGAACACCCTCGACTGGCCCTGCGTCAGCTCGTGCACGTCACCGGCACCGCGCCGCCCCGCGAGCGGGGTTCGCAACACCGTCTCCGTAAGCGTGCCACTGACCACGGTGAACGCTCCGCTGGTGTCACCGTGGTCATGCGCGTCGGCATGCTGGCCGGGCAGCCAGCTCATCAGCCACACTTGCTGCTCGGCATCGGCGCTGATCAGCGTGGCGAACCGCTCGTCGGGGTCGTAGCGTAGGTGGTCGCGCCACCGGTCACGATCGGCGGCGAACTCGGTGGCGACCCGGACGGGATGGCGCGGCACATCCGCGCCCGCGGCAGCGACGACGGTATTGGCGGGTACTGCGAACACGGTGACTGACCTCAAGAATCCTTGTCCGGCAAAAGGGAGGGGCGATGTACGCGGTGAAACGCGCACGGCGACGGCTTGGTGTCAGCCGATCGGACAAGGACGGCAACAGAGCGCGATCCACCTCACCCGCGGCGGTGCCTGCCTGGCGGGCTGGTGACGGTTGACGATGCGCTCATCCACGATGTCGGACTATCGCAACAGAACCCGGCGCCGTCAAGCGCACCACAGGCACAACCGGCACCCTCCCACTGTGTGGGACGGGCGCGCGGTGCGGAAGTTCTAGTCCCACTCCGACTTCTTCGCCCTGCCGAGCAGCTCCGCACCGATCCGCCGGGGGTCGCGACGCTCGTGGCATAGCCGGTGCATCGCGTCGGTCAGCGGCATATCCACACCACGCTCGATCGCCAGCTCGCGGATCGACGAGCACGACTTCACCCCTTCGGCGACCTGACCGCCGCTGGCCTGCTGCGCCTGTTCCACGGTCTCTCCCCTGCCCAGCCGCTCACCGAAGGTGCGGTTGCGCGACAGCGGTGAGGAGCAGGTGGCCACCAGATCCCCGACCCCTGCCAGGCCGGCGAAGGTGAGCGAATCGGCACCGAGCTTGGCACCGAGCCGAGCGATCTCGGCGAGTCCCCTCGTGATCAGGGTTGCCATGGTATTCGTGCCGTACCCGAGGCCGGAGGCGACACCGCAGGCCATCGCGATCACGTTCTTGCACGCGCCGCCGAGCTCGCAGCCCACGAGGTCGGTGTTGGTGTATGGGCGGAAGTAGCTGTTGAACGCGGCGCGCTGAACCGATACAGCCCGCTCGTGATCGGTGCAGGCCAGCACGGCCGCCGAGGGCTGTTCCTCGGCGATCTCCCGCGCCAGGTTCGGGCCTGCGACCGCCACGACTCGGCGCTCGTCGGCACCGGTGACCTCGGTGATCACCTCGCTCATCCGCTTGAGCGTGCCGAGTTCCACCCCCTTGGCCAGGCTGATCAGCGCACCGCGTGCGGGCAGCAGGTCGCGCCACCCGGTGAGGTTCGTGCGTAGCTGCTGGCTGGGCACGGCCAGCACCACGGCCTCGGCGCCGTCGAGTGCGCGCCCAGGGTCGCTGGTGGCGGACAACCCGTCGGGCAGCCGCACACCCGGCAGGTACCGCTCGTTGCTTCCCCCCTCGGCGATCTCCGCGGCCACCTCGGCACGCCGGGCCCACATCGTGACATCACGCCCGGCATCGCAGAGCACTTTCGCGAAGCTCGTTCCCCACGAGCCCGCGCCGAGCACGGCGATCCGCTGCGGCACGATCTCCTCGGCGACCACGTCAGGCACCATCCACCCGTGTCGACTCCTTGCTCCTCGGTGGCTGTTCACCACGGATCTCAGCGAGCAACGTCGTCACCTCCGCCATCAGTACGTCGGTGACCTCGCGCAGGCTCTCCGGCGTCGGTTGCCCCGCATCACGATAGCCCGAGAGATCGACAGGCTCGCCCACGTTGTGGGTCACCGTCTTGCGGGGCAACGGCCGGAACTTCTTCGCGTAACCGTCCAGCAACTCATTCGTGCCCCACCGCGCGATCGGGATCACGGGAACGTCGTTGGCCAGCGCCAACCGGGCGACACCCGTGTAGGCCTTGCTCGGCCACCCCTGTGGGTCCTTGGTGATCGTGCCCTCCGGGTAGATCACCACGACCTTGCCCTCCCGAAGCGTGCGGTGCGCCTCGCGCAGCGCGTCCCCGCTGGCCGACGACTCCCGGTACACCGGGATCCCGGCCGAGCCGCGCAGGATCCTCCCCAGCACCGGGACGCGAAACAGGCTCGCCTTGGCCATGAAGCGTGGTACCCGCCGCTGCCGATGCACGAATACCGCATCGACCACCGGATCGAAATGGGACACATGGTTGAGCACCAGCAACGCCCCGCCCTGACGCGGGACCCGCTCGGCGCCCCGGTATCTGCGCGCGGCCAACCAGCTCAACGGGTAGAACAGCACGGCGGTGAACGCCACCCAGAAGCCACCCTTTTCGCGCCCGGCCAACTTCCTGCCCCGTTCCTTCGTCTCGCTCGTGCCTCGCGGCTGCAGCCCCGCCGACAGCGGCACAATCTGCTGACATGCTGCCCGCACCGCCGGGATACCGGCAGTACGGGCGCGGTCTACCTTCTCAAGTTTGCCTGCTTCCCGCGTCACTGCGAAGCTCGGGTGGTATCACCGCGGCGCGCGGGAAGGCCCGCACCGGGACGGACGACGTGCACACGGGTCATGCCGATGCGGGACAATCGGCGGTGTGAGTAGCAGTGACAGCTCGACGGCTCCGGACACCGCCACGGCAACCCACCGGTCGCCCGCGAACGACGCAGACGGTGGGACCAGCAGGCAGGTGCGGCACGCACCCGGAGACGGCCAGCAGGACGACGCCCAGCCAGAAGCCGCGCACCCAAGTGATGAGGGCGATGCCCAGGATGAACCGGGAACGATCGACGATCAGCCGGGTGAGGCCCATACCGTGCCGTCCGCGCCGCCTGCGGTCACGCCGTCCGATTCGGGCGAGTTGCTCGATTCGCTCCCGGAGGACCGTTACCTCAACCGGGAGCTGTCCTGGCTGGACTTCAACGCGCGCGTGCTCGCGCTCGCCGAGGACGGCTCGCAACCGCTGTTAGAGCGGGCGCGGTTCCTCGCGATCTTCGCTTCCAATTTGGATGAGTTCTACATGGTGCGGGTCGCCGGGCTGAAGCGCAGGCACGAGACCGGGCTCGGGGTGCGCAGTGCCGACGGTCTGTCGCCACGCGAGCAGCTGGCCTACATCGCGAAGCGGAACCAGGACCTGGTGTCGCGGCAGACGGCCGTGTTCGAGGAGCAGGTCCGGCCCGAGCTGGAAGCCGAGGGGATCCGGATCGTTCGCTGGGGCGAACTCACCGACATCGAGCGCTCCCGGCTATCGGTCTATTTCAACGACCATATATTCCCGGTGCTGACGCCGCTGGCCGTGGATCCCGCACATCCATTCCCCTACATCTCCGGGCTATCGCTGAACCTCGCGGTCACCGTACGCGATCCCGACGCGGGCACCGAGCGTTTCGCCAGGGTGAAGGTCCCGAACAACGTACCGCGACTGATCCGGCTGGAAAGCGATCCGGAGTCCGGGGCGACTTTCCTGCCGCTGGAGGAGCTCATCGCGGCGCACCTGCGCGAGCTGTTCACCGGCATGGAAGTGATCGAGCATCACGTATTCCGGGTGACGCGCAACGCCGACTTCGAGGTCGAGGAGGACCGGGACGAGGACCTGCTGCAGGCGCTCGAACGCGAGCTCGCGCAGCGCCGCTTCGGCAGGCCGATACGGCTCGAGGTCGAAAAGGACATGAGCGAGCACATGCTCGAGTTGTTGCTCCGCGAGCTCGAGGTCGATCCCTACGACGTCGTCGCCGTCCCCGGGCTGATCGACATGACCTGCCTGGACCAGCTCAGCGAGATCGATCGCAAGGAGCTCCGGTTCCCGCCGTTCGTACCTGCCACGCATCCAGCTTTCGCCGAAGGGGAAACTCCCAAGAGCGTCTTCGCCACCCTGCGTGAGGGGGACGTCCTCGTCAACCATCCCTACGACTCGTTCTCCACCAGCGTGCAGCGGTTCATCGAGCAGGCGGCCTCCGACCCACACGTACTGGCCATCAAGCAGACGCTCTACCGCACTTCGGGCGATTCGCCGATCGTGGAGGCGCTGATCGAGGCGGCCAAGGCGGGCAAGCAGGTAGTCGCGTTGGTCGAGATCAAGGCGCGTTTCGACGAGCAGGCGAACATCTCCTGGGCGCGCACCCTCGAACGCGCGGGCGTGCACGTAGTCTACGGGCTGGTCGGGCTCAAGACACACTGCAAGGTCTCACTGGTGGTACGGCAGGAAGGCCCTCGCATCCGCCGTTACTGCCACATCGGTTCCGGCAACTACAACCCGAAAACCGCCCGTTTCTATGAGGATCTCGGGCTGCTGACGGCCAACGACGGCGTGGGCGCCGACCTGACCGACCTGTTCAACGTGCTGACCGGCTACGCGCGACAGGGCCGGTACCGCAACATCCTGACCTCACCCCACGGCATCCGCCGCGGCATCCTCCGCGCCATCGCGGGCGAGACGGCAGCCGCGCGGCAAGGTAGGCGAGCCGGTATCCAGATCAAGGTCAACTCGCTGGTCGACGAGCAGATCATCGACGGGCTGTACGAGGCATCGCAGGCCGGAGTGAGCGTCGACATCGTGGTACGTGGCACGTGCTCGCTCAAGCCGGGTGTCGCAGGCCTCAGCGAGAACATCACGGTCCGCTCCATCCTCGGAAGATTCCTCGAACACTCCCGCATCTTCCGGTTCGCAGGCAGCCAGCAGTACTGGATCGGAAGCGCCGACATGATGCACCGCAACCTCGACCGCCGCATCGAGGTCCTGGTCAAGGTGATCGACCCGGCACTGACCGCGCAGCTCGACGACATCTTCGCTTCCGCGCTCGATCCGGCCACGCGGTGCTGGGCACTGGGCCCCACAGGAGAATGGACACCCTCCCCTTCGGCTTCCTCGGAGGTTCGCGATCACCAGAGTGAGCTTCTCGCCACGCACAAGGCGGTGAGTTGACCCCGAACTCGGCAGTCGACGACCGGCTCGGAGCGCCGAGCAGCTTTCGAGAAAGGAAGGGTAGTGACATCACTCGAGAAGCAGCTCGAGATCCACGCGGCAGGCGCGGTCCTCTGGAGATCCGACGGCAGCGGGAACGTCCGGCTCGCCGTCGTGCATCGCCCACGGTACGACGACTGGTCGCTTCCGAAAGGAAAGCTCGACCCAGCCGAAACCGCCCCCGCCGCGGCCGTACGGGAGGTCCGGGAGGAGACGGGCTCCGACTGCGTGCTCGACCGTCACGTCAGTACCATCCGTTACCAAGTCGCCACCGGTGACGGGGATCGGACCGTCCCCAAGACGGTCCGGTACTACAGCGCGCGGGCCACCGGGGGAGACTTCCTTGCCAACTCCGAAGTAGATCAGCTGCGCTGGATGGCGCCTTCCGAGGCATACCAGACCCTGACCTACGACACCGAGCGCGCTGTGCTCGATGAGTTCACCCGGATCCCGCCCGGCTCTCCGAAACTCCTCCTCGTGCGGCACGCCAAAGCGGGCAAGCGCGAGCACTGGGACGGCGACGACGATCTCCGCCCGCTCTCCGAAGCGGGGTTACGACAGGCCGACGCGCTCTCCCGGCTGCTGCCGCTGTTCGGCCCTGAACAGGTGCATTCGGCGCCGCGGCTGCGTTGCGTACAGACGGTTCGCGGCGTGGCTACCGAGCTGGGCATCGACGTCGTCCACGAGCCGCTGCTGACAGAGGAAGGCTACACCGAGGATCCCGACAAGACGCTGCACCGGTTACTCGAACTCGTCGCCGGCTCGCGGACCCCGCTGGTGTGCAGCCAGGGTGGCGTGATTCCCGGCGTTGTCCACACCCTGGCCGAACACGGCGATCTTCCGTTGCGAAGCGCGCCGAGCAAGAAGGGATCCCTGTGGGTGCTGACGTTCAGCCATGACCCGAACGGGTCGGGACACGTGCTCAGAGACGCCGATTACTTCCCGAACCCATTACCCTCACCTCGCCGGTGATGGCCAGCGAGGTACCGGCGAGCTGAGCTGTGTGCGTCGACTGTGCGCCGAAGTGAGCGCGTGTGAGCGACGTCCCGCAACGACAACGCTGCGCCACCGACCTCTGGCGAGGTAGGGACGATCCTCGTGAGTTCGGTGGCGCAGCGTTCGTGTCGCTGACGTCGCGGTGGCGACGTTACTTCTTTTTCGCGGTGGACTTCCGCGCGGTGGTCCCCGCCGAGCTCGACTTCGTGCCCGACCGGGTGCTGGACTTCGTGGTGCCCTTCGACGTCGACTTCGCCGTGCTCGTCGCCTTGGGCGAGGACTTCGCCGTGCTCGCACGCGAGGTCGACTTGGTCGCAGGCTTCGACTGAGTCTTGGTCGCCGCCTGCTTCGTGCTTGCCGCCGAGGTCTTCCTCGTCGTCGTCTTCGGCGAGGACTTCGCCGTGCTCGACTTCGATGCGGTTGCGGTCTTGGTGGTCGCCTTCTGGGTCGACTTGGTTGCCGCCTTCGCCGCGGTACCGCTGGTGCTCGTCCGCTTCGCCGGGCGGGTACTGGTGCCCGGCGAGGTGGGCGCACGGCCCGCGGAGCGGGTCGTGGTCGACTTCGCGGCCGTCGACTTCGTCGTCGAACGCTGCGTGCTGGCCCTCGGCAACTTCCGCTTGCCGCTGACGACCTCCTTGAACGCCGTGCCAGGGCGGAAGGCAGGCACGTTGGTCTTCTTCACCCGCACCGTCTCGCCGGTCTGCGGATTCCTCGCCGTACGAGCGGCGCGAGCACGCTTCTCGAAGGCACCGAATCCGGTGATGTTGACCTTCTCTCCCTTGTTGACCGTGCGGATGATGATGTCGACGAGGTTGTCCACCGCCTCGCTCGCGACCTTCTTATCACCGATGCGCTCGGAGAGCGCCTCAACCAGATCCGTCTTGTTCGCCATTCCAGTCCTCCGAAGAACCTTGATGTCACGGCCCTACCGGCCGACTCAAATCGTCACGGTATTAGGAACAGCCTACAAATTCCACACGACACGGCCTCACTTCCCCTGCGACTTCGGTGAATCACCACCCCATCGGGGGGTGATTCAGGCCGATCGCGGCCAAGTCGCGCTCCGTTGAGGCTCCTGCGTCTGCCCGGCATTCCGCCGCGGATCGACCGTATCCCGACCGGAACGCCGCCCGAAACAGCAACAGCCGCCCGTTCCCGTACGGGAGCGGGCGGCTGCTGGATCGTGTGAAGCCGCTGACTCAGCCGGAGCGCTCAGCCGGAGCGCTCGTGACGGGCTTGTAGCCGGGCCGGTTCGCCTCGAACCTATCGATGTCGTCCGCGTGACGAAGGGTCAGCGCGATATCGTCCAATCCTTCGAGCAAGCGCCAGCGGGTGTAGTCGTCGATGCCGAAACGCGCGACGAAGTCCTTCGCCCGGACGACCTTCTCCTCGAGATCGACGGTCACCTCGGTGCCGGGATCGTTCTCCAGTATCTTCAGGAGCTGCTCTACATCAGACTGCTCGCACTCTGCGGTGAGCAGCCCTTGCTTGCCGGAGTTACCTCGAAAGATGTCCGCGAAGCGCGAGGAGATCACGACGCGGAACCCGTAGTTCATCAGCGCCCACACGGCGTGCTCGCGCGACGAGCCCGTCCCGAAGTCCGGACCCGTTACCAGCACGCTACCGTTCCGGAAAGGCTCCTGGTTCAGCACGAAGCTCTCGTCATTGCGCCAGGCGGCGAACAACCCGTCCTCGAACCCCGTCCGGGAGACCCGCTTGAGGTAAACGGCCGGGATGATCTGATCCGTGTCTACGTTGGATCGGCGCAGTGGGACGCCGACCCCGGTGTGGGTGGTGAATGGTTCCATGATGTCCCTTTTTCTCGGTGACGCGTGCGGTGGTCGGTGCCTCAGGTGAGGTCTTCCGGGCTCGACAACGTTCCCCTGACCGCGGTCGCTGCGGCGACCAGCGGGGAAACCAGGTGCGTGCGGCCGCCCTTGCCCTGCCTGCCTTCGAAATTACGGTTCGAGGTGGAGGCGCTGCGCTCGCCGGGTTGGAGCTGGTCGGGATTCATCCCGAGACACATCGAGCATCCCGCCTGCCGCCACTGCGCGCCCGACTCACGGAAGATCCGGTCGAGCCCTTCGGCTTCCGCTGCTTCGCGCACGCGCATGGATCCGGGCACCACCAGCATCTGCACTCCGTCGGCGACCGTGCGGCCGCGCAACACCTCGGCTGCGGCACGGAGGTCTTCCAGCCTGCCGTTGGTACACGAGCCGAGGAAGACAGTGTCCACCGCGATCTCCCGCAGCGGCGTTCCCGGTCGCAGGTCCATGTAAGCCAGAGCCTTCTCGGCGGCGAAGCGTTCCGTCTCATCGGCGATGAGTTCGGGATCCGGCACCGACTCCGAAAGCGGCAGCCCTTGCCCGGGATTCGTTCCCCAGGTCACGAACGGTGTCAGCGAGCTCGCGTCGATGTTCACCTCGGCGTCGAACCGCGCGCCGGGATCGGTACTCAGCTCCCGCCAGGCGGCGACGGCCTCCTCCCACTGCTCGCCCCGAGGGGCGTGGGGACGGTCGGCCAGGTACGCGAACGTCGTCTCGTCCGGGGCGATCATCCCGGCACGAGCTCCGGCTTCGATCGACATGTTGCAGATCGTCATCCGTGCTTCCATCGAAAGCGACTCGATGGCACTGCCGCGATACTCCAGCACGTAGCCCTGGCCACCACCGGTACCGATCTTGGCGATGACGGCGAGAATGATGTCCTTCGCCGTCACACCGGGCCGTAGCTCACCCGAGACGTTCACCGCCATGGTCTTGAACGGCCGCAACGGCAACGTCTGGGTGGCCAGCACATGCTCCACCTCGGAGGTGCCGATACCGAAGGCCATCGCGCCGAACGCGCCGTGCGTCGAGGTGTGGCTGTCGCCGCACACCACCGTCATGCCCGGCTGGGTCAACCCCAGCTGCGGCCCGATGACGTGCACGATGCCTTGCTCGACATCGCCCATGGGATGCAGGCGGACACCGAACTCGGCGCAGTTGGCACGGAGCGTGTCCACTTGCGTACGCGACACGGGATCGGCGATCGGCAACTCGGTGTCGACGGTCGGGACATTGTGATCCTCGGTCGCGATCGTGAGATCAGGCCTGCGGACCTGCCTTCCTGCCAGCCGGAGCCCTTCGAAGGCCTGCGGGCTGGTGACCTCGTGGACGAGGTGGAGGTCGATGTAGACCAGATCGGGTTCGGCTCCCTCGCCACGCCGCACGACGTGGGAGTCCCACACCTTCTCGGCGAGCGTGCGAGGCTCACCCGGCGTGTCGGAGTCGCCGGCTCGGGATGGTGCGCTATCGGGCCCATCGGCCCGGTTCGTCAGGGTTGCCACGATGCACAAACTCCTCGTACAGGGACACAGGGGCTCGGCGACGCCTACAGATCGCCCGGAATCGGGTGATGCGCCTCCCGCACCGGCGATCCCGATGTGGGATCACTCACGGCAGCGGGGCCCGAGGCGCCCACCGAGCGTCGGTGGATGGACTTCTCATTATTCGGGACTATAGTATCGCGTTGTGGGACAGGATAGCGCGTCGAACCAGCACAGCGGTATCGGAGTACTCGACAAAGCCGTCGCCGTATTGCAAACGGTGGCGGACGAGCCGTGCGGCCTCGCGGAGCTCTGCAGCCGTACGGGACTTCCCCGTGCGACGGCGCACCGGCTCGCCGCGGGACTGGAGGCGCATCGGCTGCTGCGGCGCACCCCGGACGGCCGGTGGCGCCCCGGCTCCGCGCTGGCCGAGCTGGCGGGAGCGGCCACCGATCCGCTCCTCGACGCGGCGAGCACGGTGTTGCCGAAACTCCGGGACGCCACCGGCGAGAGCGTTCAGCTGTACCGCAGAGACGGGAAGCAACGCGTCTGCGTCGCCACCGCGGAACCACCGAGCGGGTTGCGCGACACCGTCCCCGTCGGCGCCCGGCTGCCGATGAGCGCGGGCTCGGGCGCGAAAGTGCTCGCGGCATGGACCGATCCGCAGACACAACGCTCGTTACTGGCCGACGCCGTCTACGGTGAACGCACGCTGCTCGAGGTACGCAGGCGTGGCTGGGCGCAGAGTGTCGCTGAGCGGGAGCCGGGAGTGGCCAGTGTGTCGGCCCCGGTACGCGATTCCACGGGTGCCGTGGTGGCCGCCGTGTCCATCTCCGGGCCGACCGACCGGATCGGACGCAAGCCGGGCGTACGGTGGGCCACTGATCTGCTCGCGGCGGCGGAGGATCTCACCCAACACCTGTAGCACCCCGCCGTACCCGGCTGCGGCACTACAGCCGGGTCAACGGGTCGCCACCTCGGCATACAGTGACTGCAAGCCAAGCAGGAACGCGTCGAGCGCGAGCTCGAAGCTCCCCGTGTCGATCTCGTCGGCGTACTTGGCGAGCCGGTGTGCCTGCGCGAGGTTCGGGTAGCGGTCGAAGTAGACCTGCACATCCTCGGTGAATCCCCGGGAGAACGAGCCGAGCGCGGCGCCGAGGACAAGGTACTTGGTCGATGCGCCGATCATGGTCGCGTAGCGGGGCGGCCATCCTGCGACGACCAGTCCACCGTGCACCGCGTCGGCGCGCGCCAGCGCGACCTCTCGCCTACCGGGTCCCGACGCGAGCAACGGCACCATGTTGGGGTGCGCGGCCAGTGCGGCCCGGTAGGAACGCGCCCAGGTGCGCAGCCCCCGCATCCAGTCGCCACAGGCGAAGTCGCTGGTGTCCACCTCGGCCATGATCTCGTCGGCGATCTCGTGCAGCAGCTCGTCCTTGGTGGCGAAGTAACCGTAGAGCGAGGGCGCCTGCACGTCGAGCTCGGCGGCGAGCTTGCGCATGGACAGCCCGTCGAGACCGTCACGATCGATCATCGCCAGCGCCGTGGCGCGGATCACCTGCTTGCTGACCCGGGACGGGCTGGGCATGGTGAGCTCCTTCCGTGGCGCGGCCGTGCCGTCCAACAGCGATGCACCCGGTGCCCGGCACGTGCCGCCCGGTTGTGCGGTGGCTGCGGCAGCTCCTAAGCTGACGATACCTAACACCGTAAGGCATCGTCAGCGAGGTGGCCATGGATCTCTCCCTCACCCCCGAGCAACACACCCTGCGCGCGACGGCACGCGACTTCGTCGACGCCGAGATCGTGCCGAACCGTCAGGAGTGGGACAGAGTCGAGTCCGTCGACCGCGGCATCGTCGACAAGCTCGGCACCGTGGGGTTCCTCGGCCTGACGGTGCCGGAACGTTACGGCGGCGCGGGCGGTAACCACCTGGACTACTGCCTGATGATGGAAGAGCTCGGCCGTGGTGATTCCTCTGTGCGCGGCATCGTGTCGGTCTCGCTCGGCCTTGTCGCCAAGACCATCCTCACGTTCGGCAGCGAGCAGCAGAAGCAGCGATGGCTCCCGCCCCTGTGCTCAGGGACCTCGCTCGCCTGCTTCGGGTTGACGGAGCCGGAAACCGGCTCGGACGCGGCGAACCTACACACCAAGGCCGACCGGGACGGCAACGACTGGGTCATCAACGGCTCGAAGATGTTCATCACCAACGGCACATGGGCCGACCTCGCGCTGGTCTTCGCGCGCACCGGCGAGCCGGGCCCCAGGGGGATCTCTGCCTTCCTCGTCCCCACCGACACGCCGGGCTTCGGGCACACCGAGATCACCGGCAAGCTGGGGTTGCGCGGGCAGTCCACCGGTGAGCTCACGTTGGATGCGGTGCGCGTTCCTGACGATGCCATGCTCGGCGCGGAGGGGACGGGCTTCAAGATCGCGATGGCGGCGCTGGACAAGGGGCGGATGTCCGTTGCGGCGGGCTGCGTCGGGCTGGCCCGTGGCGCACTGGAGGAAAGCGTGCGCTACGCGGGCGAACGCAACCAGTTCGGCAGGCCCATCGCGAGTTTCCAGCTCGTACAGGAGATGCTCGCCGACATGGCCGTGGCCACCGACGCGGCACGGTTGCTGGTGTGGCGGGTCGCCGATCTCGCCGACCGATCCGAGCCGATCGGCACCGAGGCGTCCATGGCGAAGTTGCACGCCACCGAGAACGCGGTGAACGCAGCCAACCAGGCCATCCAAGTCTTCGGAGGATACGGGTACATCGACGAGTATCCGGTGGGCAAGTACCTCCGTGATGCGCGCGTGATGACACTGTACGAGGGGACGAGCCAGGTACAGAAACTGCTCATCGGGCGAGCACTCACCGGCGTCAACGCCTTTACCTGACGCGCGGCGCTTCCCGCGGGGGTGGCCCGCGGGAAGCGCTGGAACCGACTGGTCGGTAGCCTTTGGTCATGAGCAGCGCAGCGACAGGCATCGAGCCCGAAAACCCGGACGGACCGGCGGCAACACGCGGCCGTGCCCGCTCGGGCGAGGTACCCGCACGGCTGGTCGAGGCCGCTACCGAGCTCTTCGCCGAACACGGCTTCGAGAGCACCTCGGTTCAGTCCATTGTAGATGCCGCAGGTGTCACCAAAGGTGCGATGTACCACTACTTCGACTCGAAGGACGATCTCCTCTACGAGATCTACGGGCGGTTGCTGCGGATGCAGACCGCCCAGCTCGAGCGTATCGCGGCCACCGACCGCCCGCTCGTCGAGCGGATCCGGCACGCCACGGTGGACGTGGTGGAGACCAGCATCGCCAACTTCGACGACACCAAGATCTTCTGGCGTTCACTGCACCAGCTCCACCCCGACAAGCAGGCCCAGGTGCGCGCCGAGCGACGCCGGTATCACGAACGCTTCCTCGCGCTGATCAAGGAAGGCCAGGACAGCGGTGAGTTCCGCGACGACATTCCCGCTGATCTGGTCGTCGACTACCACTTCGGCTCGGTCCACCACCTGAGCACCTGGTACCGCAAGGACGGCAGGCTCAGCGCCACCGACGTCGGCGAGTACTTCGCGGACCTGTTACTGGCCGCACTACGACCCTGACCCGCGGCGCACCCGGCCGGATCTTGCACGGCCGCACCGAGCTCCGTAGCCTCCTCCATACCAACTAGTCGGTCATCGCTATAGCCGGTGGGATACGTGAGGTGGCGCGGGTGCGGGTCGAGCGGGTACTGGTGGCCAACCGGGGTGAGATCGCGGTAAGGATCATCCGAGCCGCCCGATCGCTCGGGATGACCGCGGTGACCGTCGCGTCCCTGGACGACGGCGCGTGCCTGCACGCCGAGCTCGCCGACGAGGTGATCCCGCTGCCAGGTAGCGGCGCAGCGGCCTTCCTCGATGGTGATGCGATTCTTGAGGCGGCCCGGTCATCGGGTTGCCACGCGGTCCATCCCGGCTACGGCTTCCTCGCCGAGAACGCGCGGTTCGCCCGGCTATGCGTCGATGCCGGGCTGGTATGGGTCGGCCCCGATCCCGAGACCGTGGCTACCCTCGGCGACAAGGCACGGGCACGGCAGCTCGCCGAGAAGGTGGGCGTCGCCGTGCTTCCCGGTTCCACCCCCATCCACTCGCCCGCCGATGCCACGGAGTTCCTCGACGCGCTCCCACCGGATGTGGCGATCATGGTCAAGGCACGCTCCGGGGGTGGCGGTACCGGCCTCCAGGTGGTACACGACAGGGGCGAGTTGGCCGAGGCCATGCAACGCTGCCGTGCTGCCGCGAGCGGGGCGTTCGGCGGCACCGAGGTGTTCCTCGAGCGGTACCTGCCGCGCGCCCGCCACATCGAGGTCCAGCTACTCGGCGACGCCACCGGCGATATCTCCGTGCTCGGTGATCGTGACTGCAGTCTCCAGTATCGCAGGCAGAAGCTCGTCGAGATCGCTCCCGCTCCCCTGCTGGACCCCGAGACACGCCGCGCGCTGGGCGAAGCCGCCCTGGCCATCGCCTCGCGAGCGAATTACCGGAGCCTCGGTACCGTGGAGTTCCTGCTCGGCAGCGACGCTGCTCACGCCGCCGCGCAGCCCTACTTCCTCGAAGTCAATCCCCGGTTGCAGGTGGAGCACACAGTGACGGAGGAGGTCACCGGCATCGACCTGGTGTGTGCCCAGCTCCGCGTCGCCTCGGGCGCCACCCTCGCCGATCTCGACCTGCCCACCGGGACCGTTCCGCATACCCGGCAGGCTCACGGGATCGCCGCGCAGGCACGCATCAATGCCGAGGAACCGGGACCGGACGGCACCCCCGTGCCCAGCGCGGGAACGCTGGCCGCCTACACCCCGCCCGGTGGCCCGGGAGTGCGTGTGGATGGATACGGCTACGCCGGTTACCGGATCACCGCCCGCTACGACAGCCTCCTCGCGAAGGTCATCACCCGTGACAGCTCCGGCGATCTCGGTGCCGTGCTCGACCGCCTGCGTGGCGCCGTACGCGAGTTCCATATTACCGGGTTGGGAACCAACCAGGATCGCATGACAGAACTCCTCACACGGCGAGACATTTTGACATGGAACGTCCATACCGGACTTATCGACGAGTACTTCGACGCGCTCTCCGGGGATGACCATGCCACCGGGGAGCATCGGCACCGTGCCACCGCCGATACCGCTACCGCACCGTCCAATGCGAGCAACGGCGAGATCGTCCTCCACGCTCCGGTGACCGGAACCGTGGTCTCGGCCGCGGCGACCGAGGGCACCCCTGTGGCGTGCGGGGAGACAGTACTGGTGCTCGAAACCATGAAAATGGAGCATCCGATCGTGGCGAGCGCCGCGGGTACGGTACACGAACTACTCGCAGAACCCGGGGAGGTAGCAGGTGCCGGTCAGCCACTCGTACGGCTGGTGACGACCGGAACCGCTATCGGCACAAGCCGCACCGGGGCGACCGGCGACGGCTCCCGGCACGCCGATCCCGGCAGGATCAGGGGTGATCTGGCGGACACGTATCGTCGCCACGCGCTGACCACCGATCACGCCCGGCCCGAGGCGGTAGCCCGGCGCCACCGCGAGGGCCGCCGCACCGCGCGGGAGAATCTCGCCGACCTGTGCGACACCGACAGTTTCCTGGAGTACGGCCCCCTCACCGTAGCCGCGCAGCGCAGCAGGCGATCGGCCGAAGACCTCGCCGAGAACACCCCGGCCGACGGTCTGGTAGCGGGTATCGGAACCGTCAATTCAGAACTGTTCGGATCAGACAGTTCACGTGTGATTGCCATGTCGTACGACTACACAGTACTGGCCGGAACGCAAGGAACACGCGGTCACGCCAAGAAGGACCGCATGTTCTCGATCGCCGAACGGGAGCGCCTGCCGGTTGTGCTGTTCGCCGAGGGCGGTGGCGGACGCCCTGGCGACACCGACGGTGCGTGGGTAACTGGACTAGACTGTGAATCCTTCGCTCGATACGCCACGTTGAGCGGAACCGTGCCGCTCGTCGGTATCGCTTCCGGCCGATGCTTCGCGGGCAACGCAGCGTTGCTCGGCTGCTCTGATGTCATCATTGCCACTATCGATGCCACCATCGGCATGGGTGGACCTGCCATGATCGACGGAGCCGGACTCGGCAGTTTCCGGCCCGAGCACATCGGACCGGCGGAGGTCCAATGTGCCAACGGTGTCATCGATGTGCTCGTCGAGGATGACGTGGCCGCGGTCGCTGTCGCCAGAAAGTACCTGTCGTACTTCCAGGGACCGCTCGACCACGGTGACATCTGCGACCAGCGCGTGCTACGAGAGGCGGTACCGGAGAACCGCAAGCGCGTGTACGACGTGCGTGCGTTGATCGAAACCCTGGCCGACACGGCTTCCGTGCTGGAGCTCCGCGGGGACTTCGCACCGAACATCGTCACCAGCCTCGCCCGAGTCGACGGCAGGTCCGTGGGGATACTCGCCAACGATCCTGGCAGTCTGGGCGGCGCGGTCGACGCACCGGCTGCCGACAAGGCTGCACGGTTCCTGCAACTGTGCGAGGCATTCGGGATCCCAGTCGTGTCGCTGGTAGACACTCCGGGGTTCATGGTCGGGCCGGACTCGGAGCGAGCGGCCGCTGTCAGGCATGTAAGCCGGATGTTCGTCACGGCAGCGAGCCTGACCGTGCCGTGCGGCACCATCGTGCTGCGCAAGGCCTACGGACTCGGCGCGCAAGCTATGGCCTACGGCGGCTTTCGCAGTCCTCGCTTCCTCGTCTCCTGGCCGACCGGCGAGCTCGGACCGATGGGATTAGAGGGCGCGGTGCGGCTCGGTTACCGGAAGGAGCTCGATGCGATCACCGACCGGGAGGAACGCGAGCGCGCCTTCGACGCCATGGTCGCCGAGGCCTACGAGCGGGGACGAGCCGCGCACGTCGCCTCGGCGTTCGAGATCGACGACGTGATCGACCCGACGGAATCCCGCCGGTGGATCGCCACGCTGCTGTCCGGGCACCCGCCTCCGCCCGGCGGCAGGCCGTTCGTCGACACCTGGTAACAGCAGCAGGCAACGAAGTCACGCAACGGGAGGAGATGCTGATCATGATCGAAATCGCGGGCGCGGCAGCTGTCGTCACCGGTGGCGGCAACGGCATCGGCAAGGCGCTGGCCAC
Source organism: Haloechinothrix sp. LS1_15 (assembly GCF_033042135.1). Lineage (NCBI taxonomy): Bacteria > Bacillati > Actinomycetota > Actinomycetes > Pseudonocardiales > Pseudonocardiaceae > Haloechinothrix > Haloechinothrix sp. LS1_15. Next base: position 61,698 of record NZ_WBXM01000008.1, read on the forward strand.
GAGGCTCGCCGAGGGGGGAGCACGCGTGGTCGTCAACGACCTCGACGCGGAGGCCGCGTGCGCCGTCGCAGCCGAGATCGGCGGGTACGCCGTGCCGGGCGATGCCGCCAGCGCGGCGGGAGCGCGCGAGCTGGTAGCCCGTTCCCGGGATCAGCTCGGCGAGATCGATCTCTTCTGCGCCAACGCGGGCATCGCCGAACAGGGTGGTCCCGACGCGGCGGAGGCGGTCTGGCGGCGATCCTGGGAGGTCAACGTGATGGCTCATGTCAGGGCTGCGACCGAGCTCCTGCCGTCATGGCTGGCGCGGGGACACGGCCGGTTCGTCGTCACCGCCTCGGCCGCTGGCCTGCTCACGATGCTGGGTTCGGCGCCGTACTCGGTGACCAAGCACGCCGCGGTGGCCTTCGCCGAGTGGCTGTCGGTGACCTACGCGCATCGCGGGATCACCGTGCAGTGCCTGTGCCCCCAGGGTGTGCGCACTAGGATGCTGCCGGAGGAGGGCACCGCCGGGCATGCCGTGCTCGGCGATTCGGCGATCGAACCCGAACAGGTTGCCGACACCTTCTGGGAGGCCCTCGGCGACGACCGGTTCCTGATCCTGCCGCATCCCGAGGTAGCGGGATACTACGCGACTCGCGCGACGGCCACCGAGGACTGGCTGGGGGCCATGCGGCGGATGCAACAGCGCATCGAGACGCTGCCGACCTCTGGACGACAAACCGACCAGTAGGTATGGTCCATCGCACAGCACACACCGCACGAGCTCACTGGAGACGTCATCATGACCACAGGAGTGTGGGGGCGACGGCGCAGACACGGCTTGTCCGTGCTGCCTGCGACGATCACGGCAGCACTGGTGTTGGGCGCCTGTACCGGCCCGGGGAGCCAGCAGGAGTCCGCGGGCGGACCAGGCGTACCACCCGAGGCATCTCCCGAGGAGTACCAAGAAGCGCTCGCGGATATGGAGCCCGTCGAGCTCGTCAGCCAGACCTCGAGCGGACCGGGATCGGTCGTCAGTGCCGCGACCGAAGCGTACGCCGAGGTCCTCGAGGAATGGTCCGGTGGAAAGGTCACTCTGGACATCGCGTACAACAACTCGGTCGCAGAGCCAGGTGAGATCGGCGACGCCCTCGCCGACGGCAGGCTCGATATGAGCTACGTGCCCGTGTTGTACGACCCTTCCCGGTATCCGGCCAACAACGCCCTGATCGATGCGACCTTTCTCGGTGAGCAGAGCCCGGTCGTCGGCACGCTGCAGACCAACGCGGCCTTCCTCGAGGCAGCCTTCGACTCTCCGGAGATCATGGAGGAGTACACCGACAACGACATGTACCCCGTGCTGCCTTACGCACCGAGCGACCGGGTCGGCATGGCGTGCACGGAGCAGCGCACCGAGCTCGAGGACATGTCAGGTGCGCAGGCTAGGATCGCCGCCCACGTCCACGCAGGCCAGGTCGAGGCGCTCGGCATGTCCCCCGTCTCGCTCGACCTCACCGAGATGTACGAAGCCTTGCAGCGCGGGGTGGCCGATTGCGCTGTTGCCAATCTCTGGATCGCCGACATGACCGGGATCCTCCCCGTGGCCTCCGAGTACATCATCGACTCCGAGGTCGGCATGGCCAAGACTCCGTACGGCATTGCTATGAGCATGGCGACATGGGAGCAGCTGCCGCTGGCCGCGCAACAGTTACTACACGACAAGCGCGACGTGTTCCTCACCGAGATGTTCCGCGAGGGCGTGTGGCAGGGAGTCGCGGATGGCCTGTCCACGATAGACGAGGCAGGTGCCTCCGTCTCCGAGCTCTCACCGGACGCACGTGCGGCACTCGAGAGCGCGAACGAGGAGATCCTGGCTGGGGTGCGCGATACCGACGCGCTAGCCGACGGCAATGCACTGGTGTCCGAACTGTCCGACTCACTGGATGTCTGGTACGAGATCGTGACCGAGGAGCTCGGCTACTCCGACGAGGTCGGTTACGACGGGTTCGCGGAGTGGTACGCGGAGAACGAGGTCGATCTGGAGCCGTTCATCGACCGGCTTTACGACGAAATCCTCGACGAGCACCGGCCGGAAGAGTGAGGTAGCAGCACACGATGCGCTGGCGCGCTGCCGTGAACAGGGCGGGACAGTTGGTCGCGGTGACCGCACTGCTCCTGCTGATGGTGCACACCGTGGCCAACGCCCTGCTCCGCTACCTGGCGGGCAGTCCCATCACCGGGACCAACGAGTACGTCGGCTACTGGTACCTCCCGATCGTGGCGTTTCTCGGTTTCTACTTCGCGCAACGGAGTGGATCGCATATCGAGGCACGTCTGGTGTTCGACAGGCTGCCGCGTACCAACCAGCTCGAGCTCCAGCTCGCCGGGCAGGTGCTGCTCATCGCACTGTGCGTCGGTTTCGCCTATCACGGCTTGCTGGAAGCCATCGAGGCCGTGCAGCTCGGTCTGACCGCGGGTGTCGCCAACATCGTCATCTGGCCGGTGCTGTTCGTCGTACCTCTTGGCTTCACCCTCTTCGCCGCACGACTCGTCATCGATGCCATCGCCACGTTCCGCACGCGTGACCCCGATGCGGCACATACGGAGCAGGCAGGCGAGGGAGTACTGAACTGAGACGAGCACGTGAGGAACGCACATGACCGTCGATCCCACCGCCGTCACCGCGAGTCCCGGCAGCCCCGGCGGGGTATCGCGAGACAGCCACGGCTATTCCGCCAAGCGGATCTGGACCACCCGCATTGCCGTTCCGGTGCTGGTTGCTGGCTGTGTCGGGATCATGTTCCTCGACGCTCCGAGCGAGGTGGTCGGCGTCGGCGGCATCGGGCTGCTGATCGTGCTGATGTTCATCAAGGTGCCGGTCGCGGCCGCACTCTCGGTCTCGGGTCTGCTCGGCCTCTACGCACTGCGCGGTGAGCGCGCCGTCGCCAACGTCATGGCCTCGATCCCCTACGATGCGGTCGCCTCATGGACACTCAGCGTCCTGCCCATGTTCGTGCTCATGGGACTGTTGCTCTGGCGCTCGGGAATTTCGAACAAGATCTACGTCGCGGCGCGACACTGGCTCGGCTGGTTGCCTGGCGGGCTGGCGATCGGCACCAACGCGGCTGGCGCGGGCATGGCAGCAGTGTCTGGGTCCACATTGGGCACCACTTACGCGCTCGCCCGAATCGGAATCCCGGAGATGCTCAACGCAGGCTACCACCGCCGCCTCGCGGTGGGATCCATCGTGGTCGCCGGGCTCGGCGGGCAGCTCATCCCGCCGAGCATCATGCTGGTGATTTACGCAGGGATCGCCGAGGTACCTGTCGGGCCGCAGCTCATCGCGGGTATCGGCCCCGGACTGCTGCTCGCCGCCTGCTTCGGGATCACCATCCTGGCCCTCTGCCTAGCACGGCCGGCTATCAGTGGTCGCGGTAGCGGTGCCGCCGCGATCGTGTCGAGCTGGACGGAGCGGCTGCTCTCGGCCGCCCGGATCTGGCCGGTTCCCGTGCTGATCACTGTCGTGCTCGGCAGCATGTTCGCGGGCGTGCTGACCGCCACCGAAGCGGGTGCCGCGGGAGCATTCGGGGCGGTGTTGTTGGCGCTGTGGTACAAACGCGCCGACAAGCCCATCGGGGCGGTGCGAGCGGCGGCCACCGACACGGTGCGCGTGATCGGCGCGATCCTGTTCATCATCGTCGGCGCCTATATCTTCGCCAGGTTGCTCGCCGTCTCCGGCGTAGCGGCAGGCTTCTCCGACTGGGTCGCCGACGTAGGCCTCGGCAGAGTGGAGTTCCTGCTGCTGATGATGGTGGCCTACCTGGTGATGGGCATGTTCATGGACCCACTGTCCATGATGCTGCTGACCGTCCCGTTGCTCATCCCCACCCTCGAGACCCTGGATATCTCGCTGCTGTGGTTCGGTGTCTTCGCCGTGCTCATGGCCGAACTCGCGGTGATCACCCCACCGGTGGGGATCCTGGCCTTCATCATCCACTCCATCACCGCCGACCCGGAGGTCAACCTGGGACAGCGGATCACGCTCGGCGACGTCTTCCGCGCGATCGGCTGGTTCCTGCCGGTCGCCATCGCCTTCATCCTGATCCTCATCGCCTACCCGGACATCGCCACCACACTCCCCGATCTCATGATGGACGGCTGACCGGCGCACGCTGCGAGCGATACCACTCGTTGGCGGCAGCGGACCAGAACAGCGCGACGGCGACACCGACATAGGCCGTCACCGGAAGGATGCTGGCGTCGCCGGTGAACAGTTGGAAGAGGTTCCACGCAACGTTGAGCGCGCCGATCACGGTCAGCACGATGCGCCACGCGTTGCTGCCCCGCTGCGCCAGCACTGCTGAGACGAGCAACACCCCACCCTGAGCCAGCACACCGATCCCCGCACCGATCGCGACAGCCTGCACCGTTCCCGGGCTGACGTCGAACCCCGCGCCCTCGGCGAAGCCGGTGGCGAACTCGCTCCCACCCGCGGTCACCCCGACCAAGACGAAGAGCCCGAACAGCATCAGCAGGCCACTGCCGATGTAGGTCATGATCGCTCCCGCCAGCACCGAGCCCGGCCGCGGCATCCGCCCGCCACCCCCGGTCCCTGTCATACCGGGATGCCCCGGATACCCCGGGTGTCCCGGCTGCCACTGCTGGTGCTGCTGCGGGTACCCTGGATGCGGCGAGTAGCCGGGCTGTTGCGATGGGTAGTACTGCTCGGCATACGGCGTCGGTCCGCCCTGTTGACCTCCCGGTCGCGCGTACGGATCGCTCATGGCTGGAGCCCCCTCGATCGTGCGGCTGTGCTTGCCCCGCCACACCTTAACGGATCGACCGGTACGGATGGGCGGTTTCCGGAGTATCTCCTCGCTGATCCGACCGGCGATACCACTGTAGACATCGCACGTCGCTCACTGCCCGGCACAGCGCACGAAAAACCGCGGTCCATCGACCAAGTCGATCGACGGACCGCGGCTATCGGTACTAGGTACCCCCGATGGGATTCGAACCCACGCTACCGGCGTGAGAGGCCGGCGTCCTAGGCCGCTAGACGACGGGGGCTGAAGCGCACTGAGAACAACCTAGCAGTTGCCTTTCGTGGCTCCGCAGCTGGGGTACCAGGATTCGAACCTGAACTAACTGAACCAGAATCAGTCGTGCTGCCGGTTACACCATACCCCAAGGGCTTCGGCGTTGTTGCCGCCTAAAATAGTAGCCCACGGTCACTAACCGCCCGCAACCGGGGGTAGGGACCTAGCGAGGGCCGCGTCAGCGCGGGGCGGGTACCGCCGTCCTGCCGTGTTCGGCCATCAGCAGCTCGGGAAGGTCGGCGAGCGTCGCGATGACTCGCACCCCGTCCGGAACCTCCTGGTCGCGCCACTGGTGACGATCCAGCCAAACGGCCTGGAGCCCGGCGCGCGCGGCGCCTGCGGCGTCCGCACGCAGCTTGTCGCCGATATGGACTGCCTGGTCCGGCTCGCAACCCACGGCGGCACACGCCGAGTGGAAGATCAACGGATCCGGTTTGGCGGCGCCGATCTCACCCGCGATGACGACATGGCTGAAGAACCGCGACAGTCCGAGCATGTCGAGCTTCTTCCGCTGATGTGTCCCCGAGGCATTGGTCACCGCGACCATCGCGACACCACAGGAGCGCAGCCACTCCAAGCACGGCAACACGTCCGGGTAAATGCTCCAGTAGCACTGCGCCAGGGCGGCGCGCCTGCGCTCGAACCGCGCGGCGTCCTCGTCGGCCATGTCGACACCGAGTTCGGCGAGAAAGCATCTGGTGCGCTGCCGGTGGACGAACGCGTAATCGAGCCGATCGCTCACCACCTGCGCCACGTGCTCCTCGGTGACGCGCTCCCAGATCGGCCACATGTCGTCCCTGCCGATCATGCTGGCCAGCGCTTGCCGTGATGCTGCGGTGAAATCGACGAGCGTGTCATCGATATCGAAGCACACGGCGCGTAGTCGGGGCGATGGCCAGGTATCGAACGGGGGGACGGCGCTGGCCGAACCGTCTCGGACTGTGTGATGCGTCTCAGCAGAAAGGGGACTCGCGAACTCCACCCGGTGAGACTAGAGGGTGAACGCCGTTGTCCGATTCGGCCAACGAGGTGAAGTCCCGAACTGACACGGTCAAGCAGCCGCGTTGGCCGCCCGTTCCCGAGCTTTCCGCAGTCGCGCCAGCGAGCGCTCGCGCCCGAGGATCTCCATCGACTCGAACAGCGGGGGGGACACCGTGCGCCCGGTTACCGCGACCCGGATCGGCGTGAACGCCTTGCGGGGTCGCCAACCGAGCCTTTCGACCAGCGCGTCCTTCAGCGTGTTCTCGATCTCCTCGGTCCGCCATGCCGACATCGCCTCCAGTGCGGCGATCGCGGCATCGAGCAGCGGGAGCGCGTCCGAGGTCAGGGCCTTCGACGAGGCGGATTCCTCCGGTTCGAAGCCCGCCTCGTCGACGAACAGGAACCGCACCAGCGGGCCTGCCTCGGAGAGCACGGTCACCCGTTCCTGCACCATCGGCGCGATGGCTCGGAGTGTCTCCAGGTCGCTGTCCGAGGGATACGGGTCGAGCACGCCGGCCGCGATCAGGTACGGGAGCATCCGCTCGGTGAAGTCCGCCACGTCCAGCGCCCGCAGGTGGGTGGCGTTGATCGCCTCGGCCTTCTTCACGTCGAACCGGGCGGGGTTCGCGCTGACTTTGCGGATGTCGAATGCCTGGACGAGCTCGTCGACGGTGAAGACGTCCCGGTCATCGGCGATCGACCAGCCGAGCAGCGCAAGGTAGTTCAGTAGCCCTTCCGGGATGAAGCCGCGATCACGATGGTGGAACAGGTTCGACTGCGGATCGCGTTTGGACAGCTTCTTGTTGCCCTCACCCGTGACGTAGGGCAGGTGCCCGAACTCCGGGCGGCCGGTGGTCACCCCGATGCGGGTCAGTGCCCGGTAGAGCGCGATCTGCCTCGGGGTGGACGGCAGCAGGTCCTCACCCCGCAGCACGTGCGTGATGTCCATCAGCGCGTCGTCGACCGGGTTGGTGAGAGTGTAGAGCGGGTCGCCGTTTCCCCGCACCAGCACCGGGTCAGGAACGGTCCCCGCCTGGAAGGTGATCTCACCGCGGACCAGGTCGTGCCAGGTCACGTCCTCGTCCGGCATGCGCAGGCGCAGCACCGGGGTGCGGCCCTGCTCCCGCAGCTCTGCCCGTTGCTGCTCCGTCAGGTAGCGGTCGTGATTATCGTACCCCAGCTGCGGGTCCTGACCCGCCGCCCTGCGGCGCTCGGCCACCTCCTCAGGAGTGGAGTACGCCTCGTACAGCTCGCCGGCCTCCAGCAGCCGTTTGGCGATATCGGCGTAGAGGTGGCCGCGCTCGCTCTGCCGGTATGGCCCGTAGGCACCGCCCACCTCAGGCCCCTCGTCCCAGTCGAGCCCCAGCCACCGTAGGCCGTCGAGCAGTGCCTGGTAGGCCTGTTCCGAATCGCGGGACGCGTCGGTGTCCTCGATCCGGAACACCAGGCTGCCCCCGTTGTGCCTGGCGAAGGCCCAGTTGAACAGCGCGGTGCGGATCAGGCCCACGTGCGGTGTCCCGGTGGGCGATGGGCAGAAACGAACCCGTACGGCTTGACGCTCACTCATCACGCACCCAGCCTAGCGGCCGCGAGCCGAAGGGCCCCTCGGGTACCTGTGGTGTACCCAACGAGCCCATCGGCTCGCCACGCGAGATCAGTCCGAGTCCGCCTGGACGGGGTTGCTCAGCGAGCCGATTCCCGACACCGTGACAGTCACGTTGCTACCCTCGGTGAGGGGGCCGACACCTTCCGGAGTACCGGTCAGGATCACGTCGCCGGGGAGCAGGGTCATGATGTGGGAGACGAACTCGATCAGTTCGCCAACGGTGTGCACCATCTTCGCGGTGTGCGATGCCTGCTTGACCTCGCCGTCCACCTCGGTGCTGATCTCGAGGTCCGCCGGGTCGATGTCGGTGGCGATCCACGGACCGAGCGGGCAGAACGTGTCGTAGCCCTTAGCGCGGGTCCACTGCCCGTCGGCTCGCTGCTGGTCACGCGCGGTGACATCGTTGGCGATCGTGTACCCCCGCACCACCGCGGCTGCCTTGCTCGCAGGCACGTTCTTGACCGGTCGACCGATCACCACCGCGAGCTCGCCCTCGAAGTCGACCCGCTCCGAGCTGGCGGGCATCTTGATCGGCGTGTTCGGGCCGGTCACGCTCGTCGAGGGCTTCATGAAGATCACCGGCGATTCCGGTACCTCCGAACCGAACTCGGCGGCGTGCTCCGCGTAGTTCTTCCCAACCGCGATGATCTTGGTGGGCAGGATCGGCGCGAGCAGCCGGACCTCGGCCAGCGGCCAGCTCCGGCCCGTGTGGCTCGGGGTACCGAACGGGTGCTCCGCGATCTCGTGCACCGTGGCCTCGTCACCGTCGACATCCCCCTCCAGGGAGGCGAAGGCGACACCGTCGGGATGGGCGATACGAGCTAGACGCATAGTGGTGAGCCTAAGCCACCGGACGCGCCGCAGCTCACGCCCCCGGCTCGCGGGCCTGGCGCATGCTCTTGTGCACCAGCGCGTCACACAGCGCCATCCAGCTGGCCTCGACGATGTTCTCGTGCACGCCCACGGTGGTCCACTCCTGCTCGCCGTCCGTGCTCTCGATCAGCACCCGCGTCACCGCGTCGGTGCCAGGATGCCCCTGCTCCTTGGGCGAGCCACCGCCCGGGGTGAGGATCCGCACCTTGTAGTCGATCAGGTCCACGTCCGCCAACCAGGGTAGGTAAGGCGACAGTGCCTTACGCAGCGCGGCATCGAGGGCGTGGACCGGACCGTTGCCCTCGGCGGTGGAGATCACCCGCTCCCCCGACACCGCCACCTTGACGGTGGCCTCGGAGATGACCTCGCCACTGGAGTCGTGGTCCAGCACGACCCGGTAGGACTCCAGCTCGAACGGCAGGTCGGGAGCGTGCTGCCCGCCACTTCCCTCCTCGGCGGCACCGTCCATCTCCCTGCGTAACAGCAGCTCGAGCGAGGCGTCGGCCGCCTCGAACGACCAGCCACGCGATTCGAGAGTCTTCACCTTGTCCACGACCGAGCTCAGCGCCACCGGCCTGCTGGCCAGGTCCACGCCGAGCTCGCGGCCCTTGAGTTCCAGGCTCGCACGACCGGCCATCTCGGTGACCAACACCCGCATGTCGTTGCCGACCACTCCCGGGTCGATGTGGTTGTACAGCAGCGGGTCGACCTTGATGGCACTGGCGTGCAGCCCCGCCTTGTGCGCGAACGCCGACGCACCGACATAGGCCTGGTGGGTGTCTGGGGCGATGTTGGCGATCTCGGCGAGCGCGTGGGACACGCGGGTCAGTTCGGCGGCTCCGCCCGGCGGCAGGGCCTGCATGCCGAGCTTGGTCACGAGGTTGCCGAGCACCGCGAACAGGTCGGCGTTGCCCGCTCGTTCGCCGTAACCGTTGGCGGTGCACTGCACGTGGGTGGCCCCGGCCTGCACGGCAGCGATGCTGTTGGCCACCGCACAGGCCGTGTCGTCCTGGCAGTGGATCCCCAGCCGCAGCCCGGTCCGTTCCTGTACTTCACGTACCGTCTCCGCCAGCTGCAGTGGCAGCTGGCCACCGTTGGTGTCACACAGCACGACCACGTCAGCACCACTGTGCCCTGCCGCCTCGATCACCCGCAGCGCCGTGGCGGGATCGTGGGCGTAGCCGTCGAAGAAGTGCTCGGCATCCAGGAAGACTCTGCGCCCCTGGCCAACCAGGAACGCCACAGTGTCGGCCACCATCGCGCAGGCGGTGTCGACGTCCACGCCAAGGGCGCGCTCGATGTGCCTGCGATCCGACTTGGCGACCAGCGTGATCACCGGCGCCTGTGAGTCGAGCAGCGCCCGGACCTGGGGATCGGCGTCGGCGGGTGTGTCCGCCCGCCGCGTGGACCCGAAAGCGACCAGCACCGCGTGCTTCAGCGGCAGCTCGCCAGAGGCCGCTCGCCGGAAGAACTCCGTGTCCGAAGGCAGCGCACCGGGCCAGCCACCTTCGATGAACCCGACGCCGAGCTCGTCGAGCAATCGCGCCACGGCCAGCTTGTCGGTGACCGAGTACGAGATGCCCTCTCGCTGCGCACCGTCACGCAACGTGGTGTCGTAGACGTGGAATTCGTCGCCGAGCGGCGTATCTGCGGGTTCCGAGCGCATCACGATTCTCTCCCGAATCATCCGGTTCCGGGCAGCGGTGCCGTGCCGTGGTCCCGCCACGGCCGCCCTGCCGTTGGTCTCGTGCCGTAACCGGACAGCCAACAAAAAAAGGACCCCCCGCGACATGCGAGAGGTCTGCGCGCCGAGTGCCTGGGGGCGTTACTCGACGCGCCTACGAATAATCATGACTGCTGGATACGGCATCGAAGCCATCATGCCATACCGGGAAGGGACACGGACGGGGCACCCATCACATGGGCGCCCCGTCTCACATCATGGACCGTGTCCCCATGGGGAGTCCGGCGCTCAGCCGTCCGGCCGGGTGTTCGACGAGACCAGCGCCGCCAACCTGTCCCCAATGGCCTGCGTCGTGCCAGGCGCCGAGTGGTCCCGGGTAGCCAGGTCGAACGCGACCGAGGCATCGATCCGGCGCGCCGCCTCGGCGTGCCCGAGATGGTCCAGCAACAGCGCCGCGGACAGCACCGCAGCCGTCGGGTCTGCGATGCCCTGTCCCGCGATGTCCGGCGCGCTGCCGTGCACCGGCTCGAACATGCTCGGGTTGGCCCTGGTGACATCCAGGTTCCCGGAAGCGGCTAGGCCGATACCACCGGTGACCGCGGCCGCCAGGTCGGTGATGATGTCGCCGAACAGGTTGTCGGTCACCACGACATCGAACCGTGACGGATCGTTCACCAGGTGAATCGTGGCTGCGTCGACGTGCTGGTAGTCCACCGTGACGTCCGGGTGCCGCATGGAGGCTTCCTCCACGACCCTCGACCACAGCGAGCCCGCGTGCTCGAGCACGTTGGTCTTGTGTACCAGCGTGAGGTGCTTGCGGGGCCGCTGCGCAGCCCTGGCGAACGCGTCGGCGACGACCCGTTTGATGCCGAACGCCGTGTTCAGGCTGATCTCGGTGGCGATCTCGTGCTCGGTGTCCTTGCGCAGGATGCCCCCGTTGCCCGCGTACGGACCCTCGGTGCCTTCCCGCACCACCACCATATCGATCTCACCCGGATCGGCGAGAGGGCCGGCCACGCCCGGATACAGCCGGGCCGGCCGGAGGTTGACGTGATGATCCAGCTCGAACCGCAGTCGCAGCAGCAATCCACGTTCCAGGATGCCGCTCGGTACCGAGGGGTCACCCACCGCGCCCAGCAGGATCGCGTCGTGCTGGCGTAGCTCCCCGATCACCGACTCCGGCAGCAGCTCGCCAGTGGAATGCCACCGCGCGGCGCCGAGGTCATAGTTGGTGATCTCCAGGTCGGACGCTGTGGGGGTGACCTCCCCGAGGACCTTCAGCGCCTCCGTCACGACCTCGGGACCGATCCCGTCACCCGGGATCACCGCGAGCCGCATCCAACACCTCCGTCTAGTAAGGATTCCGCTGTGTCACAGGCTCCCCAAGCACGGCAGACTACCCTGCGTAGAAAGCATACGCGTAAGCAGCTCACCCGTGTTCGCGGATCTCGCTACAGCGGCCCGAGCACACTCGCGTCACCCGGTCAGTCGAACGTGACCGATCGGACGGTACGCGCGCCGACGGCGGTGCCGATGGGATCGAGCACAGTGCTGTCGATCGGACGGTCCACCCGCATCAGCAGGATCGCGTTGCCCTCGGACGTCTGGCTGACCTGAGCGGTCTCGATATTCACGCCTGCCTCGCCGAGCAGCGTACCGATCCTGCCAAGCACGCCGGGCCGGTCCGGGTACTCGAGCAGCAACATGTTGCCCTCGGCGCGGATGTCGAAGTGCCTGCCGTTGACCTCGACGAGCTTTTCCACCTCGTCGAGGCCGGTGATCGCACCGGAGACCGACAGCACGGTGCCGTCGCCGTGGACCGCCCGAACGGTCACCTCGCTGCGATAGATCTCGCTTTCCGAGCGCGTCTCGACGTCGACCGCGACACCGAGGTCCTCAGCCAGCCGCGGCGCGTTGACAAAGGTCACCTGATCCTCGACGACGGGGTCGAACACACCGCGCATGGCCGCCAGCGGCAGCACGCTGACGTCCTCGCTCGACAGTTCACCGCTGACGATGACCTGCACCGAGGTCGGTGCGGTCGAGCTGAACGCCGACAGCACCACACCCAGCTTCTGGGTGAGCGGCACGTACGGCCGCAGCTCCTCGCTGACCGTGCCACCACTGGCCACGTTCACCGCATCCGGCACGAAATCGCCGCGCAGCGCGAGCAGCACCGAGTGGGCGACATCGGTACCCGCACGGTCCTGCGCCTCGCTGGTCGAGGCCCCGAGGTGGGGGGTGACCACCACGTTGGGCTTGCCGAACAGCGGGCTCTCGGTGGTCGGCTCGGTGGCGAAGACGTCGACACCCGCCCCACCGATCTGGCCGCTGTCGAGCGCATCGGCCAGGGCCTCCTCGACGAGCAGGCCACCGCGCGCGGCGTTGATCACGATCGCGCCCTTCTTGGTCTTGGCCAGGGCGTCGGCGTCGATCAGCCCGGTGGTCTCGGGGGTCTTGGGCAGGTGGATCGAGATAATGTCCGCCCTGCCGAGCAGCTCATCGAGGTCGACCAGCTCGATCCCGAGCTGCGCGGCCCGTGCAGGCGACGCGTACGGGTCGTAGGCGATGAGCTCGGTACCGAAAGCGGCCACTCGCTGGGCGAACAGCTGGCCGATCTTGCCGAGTCCCACCACGCCGACGGTCTTGCCGTTGAGCTCCATGCCGGTGTATGCACTGCGCTTCCACTCGCCACCCCGCAGGCTCTGGTCGGCGGCTGGTACGCGACGGACCACGGCAAGCAACAACGCCACCGCGTGCTCGGCAGCGGAGACGATGTTCGAGGTCGGGGCGTTCACCACCATCACACCGCGCTCGGTGGCTGCCTGCACCTCGACGTTGTCGAGGCCCACACCCGCGCGCGCGACGACGGTGAGCTTCTTCGCCGCCGCGAGCACCTCGGCGTCCACCTGCGTGGCGGAACGGACCACAAGCGCGTCCGCCTCGGCGACAGCTTCGAGCAGCGCGGCACGGTCGGTACCGTCGACGTGACGGATCTCGACCTCATCACCGAATACGTCCACAACGGACGGCGCAAGCTTCTCAGCGAGCAGGACAACGGGACGACTTGATGCGGTCACAAAGTGCCTCCGGTCTGTCGGGACTTGAGCAGTACGGCGGGCCGGTCGCACCGCTGGACCGGGTGAACTCGCGCACGGTGTACACAGCGGGCGGCCCGCACGACTGGGTTACGGCGACGGAACACCAGCCCGGCAGAGTCTATCGGCGGACGCACCGACATTGACAAGTCGGATACTTCACACGCCGGTGGTCGATCGTGGCGACCGCCGCGTTCTCCAGCAGGTGAAGCCCACACCATCGCACCGGACGGTGAACCATCACACCGGGCGACAACAGCGCCCGGTGTGATGTCGCTCACCGAGCCTACCAGGGTTCGTCGAACTCGCCGTCCTTCGCCCCGAGCACGAACGCCTCCCACTCACTCGGTGTGAACACCAGGATCGTGCCGTCCGGCTCGGAAGCCTGCCGCATCGCGACGTAGGTGACGCCGTCGGTGTGGGGGACGAACGCGATCTCCACGGCGTCCTCGAGCTCGTCCGGATCGACGTCGTCCGGTAACGGCCGCTGCCACTCCGCGTTGCTCAGATCGATCTCATCGCGGATGTGCGCTTTGTCGTCAACCGGCTCGGCCTCCGGCGGATCCTGGGTGGGCTGCTCGTCGCTCATGTCCACACCTCTCAGCGCACCCACGCCATGAGGCTGCGCAGCCGACTGCCGACCTCTTCGATGGGGTGCTGGGCGCCCTTCTGCTCGAGCGCTGTGTAGTTCGGGCGACCCGCCTCGTCCTCGGCGACCCACTCCTTGGCGAATGTGCCGTCCTGCACCTCGGTCAGGACCTTGCGCATCTCCTCCTTGACCGCCGGAGTGATCACGCGCGGCCCCCTCGTCAGGTCGCCGTAGGTCGCGGTGTCCGAGACCGAGTACCGCTGCCCGGCGATACCGCCCTCGTACATCAGGTCCACGATGAGCTTGAGCTCGTGCAACACCTCGAAGTACGCGATCTCCGGCGCGTAACCAGCCTCGGTGAGGACCTCGAAGGCGTTCTGGATCAGCGCGCTCACACCGCCGCAGAGCACGGCCTGCTCACCGAACAGGTCGGTCTCGGTTTCCTCGGCGAAGGTGGTCTTGATGACCCCGGCACGGGTGCCGCCGATCGCCTTGGCGTAGGCCAGGGCCAGTGCCTGCGCGCCGCCGCTGGGATCCTGCTCGACGGCGATCAGGCACGGCACCCCCTTGCCGTCGGTGAACTGCCTGCGTACCAGGTGCCCCGGGCCCTTGGGGGCGACCATTGCGACATCCACATCGGACGGCGGCTGGATGAGACCGTAGCGGATGTTGAAGCCGTGCCCGAAGTACAGCGCGTCCCCCGAGCGCAGATTCGGCGCGATGTCGTTGGCGTAGATCTCGCGCTGCGCCGTGTCCGGAGCCAGGAGCACGATGAGGTCCGCCTCGGCCGCTGCCTCGGCCGGGGTGACCACCTTCAGGCCCTCCTCGGCCGCCTTGGCACGCGACTTGGAGGCTTCGGGAAGACCGACCCGGACGTCCACCCCGGAATCGCGCAGGCTGAGCGCGTGCGCGTGACCCTGGCTGCCGTAGCCGATGATCGCGACCGTGCGCGCCTGTATCAGGCCGAGGTCGGCGTCGTCGTCGTAGAACATTTCGACTGACATGGGGGCTGTCTACTTCCTTTCGGTTGTGTGGGTTCTATGGTTGCGCCCGCGGTGCGGGGGGCCTGGCAACGGCGACGAGGCGGTTACCGGGTCGTCGACCCCGTGATGGACCGCGGTCCCCTGCCAATGGCGACCATGCCCGATTGGACCAGTTCGCGGATCCCGTACGGCTCAAGCATGCGCAGCAGCGCGTTGACCTTGTCGACCGGCCCGGTGGCCTCGATGGTCACCGCCTCCGGAGAGACGTCGACGACCCTGGCGCGGAACAGGTCCACGATCTCCAGAACCTGGCTGCGCACCGTCGCGTCGGCCCGCACCTTGACCAGCAACAGCTCCCGCTGCACCGAGCCCGGTTCCTCGAGCTCGACGATCTTGATGATGTTCACCAGCTTGTTGAGCTGCTTGGTCACCTGCTCGAGCGGCAGGTCCTCGACCGCGACGACGATGGTCATCCGGGAGATCTCGGGATTCTCCGTCGGACCGACGGCCAACGAATCGATGTTGAAACCGCGCCGGGAGAACAGCCCCGCGACCCTGGCCAGCACGCCAGGCTTGTTCTCCACCAGCACGCTCAAGGTATGAGTGCTCACGTACGTGCCTCCTGTCAAACCCCCGTCAGCGCGTGCCCAGTGCCCCGGCCTGCGTTCGCCGGTACCGACCGGGCTCGCTCGTGTTCACCGTGCTCGCCCACGGGCGTGCCGTCAGACCTCGTCGTCGTCGAACAGCGGGCGGATACCCCTGGCGGCCATGATCTCGTCGTTGCCGGTTCCCGCGGCCACCATCGGCCACACCTGCGCGTCCTTGCCCACGATGAAGTCGATGACCACGGGCCGGTCGTTGATCTCGTTGGCACGCCGGATCGCCTCGTCGACGCCGTCTTTGGAGTCGCAGCGCAGTCCCGCGCATCCCATCGACTCTGCGAGCAGCGTGAAGTCGGGGACGCGGTGCATGTGGGTACCCAGATCGGTATTGGAGTACCGCTCGTCATAGAACAGGTTCTGCCACTGGCGGACCATGCCGAGGTTGCCGTTGTTGATCACAGCGACCTTGATCGGCGCTCCCTCGATGGCACAGGTCGCCAGCTCCTGGCAAGTCATCTGGAAACAGCCGTCGCCGTCGACCGCCCACACCTGGCGATCCGGGTAGGCGAACTGCGCCCCCATCGCCGCGGGGATCGCGAAGCCCATCGTGCCGAGACCGCCGGAGTTGATCCAGGTTTGCGGCCGCTCATAGCTGATGAACTGCGCGGCCCACATCTGATGCTGACCGACACCGGCGGCATAGATGGTGTCCGGGGCGGTAAGCGCGCCGAGTCGCTCGATCACGTACTGCGGCGACAGCGATCCGTCCTCCGGCCACTCATAGCCTGGTGGGTAGGTCTCGCGCCAGGAATCGATCTGGGTCCACCACGCGCCGAAGTCCGGCCTCCCGGAACTGTCGATCTCCCCGCGCAACTCGGTGATCAACTCACCGATGATCTCCCGACAGTCGCCGACGATCGGCACGTCGGCCTTGCGGTTCTTGGAGATCTCCGCCGGGTCGATGTCGGCGTGCACCACCGTGGCGTCCTGCGCGAATGTGGACAGCTGACCGGTGACCCGGTCATCGAACCGCGCGCCGAGCGAGATGAGCAGGTCGGAGCGCTGCATCGCGGCGACCGCAGCGACGGTGCCGTGCATCCCTGGCATCCCGAGGTGCTGCTGATGCGAGTCGGGAAACGCACCACGGGCCATCAGCGTGGTCACCACCGGGATACCGGTCAACTCGGCGAGCTCCGCCAGCTCCTTCGACGCCTGCGACTTGATCACGCCGCCACCCACGTAGAGCACGGGCCTGCGGGAGGAGGTGATCAGCTTGGCCGCCTCGCGCACCTGCTTGCCGTGCGGGCGCATCGTCGGCCGGTAACCGGGCAGGTGCATCTCAGGGGGCCAGGAATAGGAGGTGGACTCCTGCAGCACGTCCTTCGGGATATCCACCAGCACCGGACCGGGACGGCCAGTGCTAGCGAGGTGGAAGGCCTCGGCGATGGCTTGCGGGATCTCGGCCGGATCGGTGACCAGGAAGTTGTGCTTGGTGATCGGCATGGTGATGCCGCAGATATCGGCTTCCTGGAAGGCATCCGAGCCGATCAGCGCGCGGGTCTGCTGCCCGGTGATCGCCACCATCGGCACCGAGTCCATGTGCGCGTCCGCGATCGGTGTGACCAGGTTCGTCGCGCCGGGGCCCGAGGTAGCCATGCAGACCCCGACCTTGCCGGTCGCCTGTGCGTACCCGGTCGCCGCGTGGCCCGCTCCCTGCTCGTGACGCACCAGCACGTGCCGCAGCTTCGTGGAGTCGAGCAACGGGTCGTACGCGGGAAGGATGGTGCCGCCCGGGATCCCGAACACGACCTCGGCCCCCACCGACTCGAGGGAACGCACGAGCGCTTGCGCCCCGGTGACCCGTACCGGTGCCCCGGCGGGCGGTGCCGGCTTGGGGCGGGAATCGAGCCTTCCGTGCGGAGCCGGATGCGTCTGCCGTGGCTGCGAGCTCGCTCTCGGAGTGGCGCTTGTCATCGGTTCTGCCTCGTTGGTCGCTGGGTCCGGATAGGTGGCACGGGCACCGCAGGCGATCGTCGTCCCGGTTGCCGGGCAATCGCCGTCGTTGCCGCTACCGTGCGGCGAGCACACGCCCACCGCACGAAAAAACCCTCGCCGACCGTCCGGTCGAACGAGGGTAGCGCGTCGACAGCAGCGAGGCGAGATCGCCTCCTCACGCGCCGTCGACGCGCGGGAGAATTACTACGAGTCCCACTCGCTGCTGCATGCTTCGCACGCTAGCCGCCCCACGAGCCGGGTGTCAACTTGGCGGGACTGTGTTCCCAGATACTGGTCACACCCACATCCCCCGATCGTGTCACCTCGCGCGCTGTGGCCGCGTGGGCGGCGTGGGCGGCGCTACACCCCGGGGACGCCGGGCCACGACGGAACACCCCGGCGGCAGTGTGTGCGACCCCACGAGGCACCATGGACGGCGTGAGCACCACCGGCGACGCACGGAACCAGGAAGCAGGGAAACCGGCCTCCCAGCAGGCATCACAGCCGCAGCACAAGCGGGCGGTCATGCGGATGCCGAAGACCGCCGTGCTCGGTGCGTTGCTCGTCGTCGTGTGCGCGACCCCCCTCGCGATGGCACTGCCCGCGCTGTCGGTGCTCTACCTGTTCCCCATCGCCTTCATCGTCTGGCTGTTCCGCACCCAGACCGTCGCCGACGGCAACGGCTTGACCGTGCGCACCACGTTCGGCACCCGATTCCTGCGCTGGTCCGACCTCAGCGGACTGGCGCTGACCGGGAAGTCCACGGTGCGCGCCGTGCTCACCGACGGCCGTCAGGTCTCGCTTCCCTCGGTGCGCGTCCGCCACCTTCCGGTGCTGTCGCTGGTGAGCGGGGGCAGGATCAGCGACCCGACGGAGCCCCGGCCGCGACCGGCTGCGCCATCCAGGGCCTCCGAGGTATCCTAGGGCGGGCCGCACGGCCTGGGTTAGTCCCGAATAGTCGCCGAGCGCGGGCAGGTGCGACGGAAGGTGGCCAGCACCACGCTCCGATCCGTCACCGGCCCGCCGGCTCAGGGAACATCAGTCAAGCCCGAAACGTTGAACGGCACCGGTGGCCCCGTGCGGGCAACCGGCACGTGCGGGCGCACGCCCGTCGATACGCGCACCGACACCACCGGATCATCACGACGAGCGGCATCACGAGCCCGTAACCCGCGCGTGCGCGGCGTAAGCCAGCCGCGGGACGTGCGGGCGGTGACATGCCCCAGCCACAGCGAACGGCGTGCGCGAGACACGCAGGCCAGCGACAGTGACCAGCAACGAACACCGAGAGGAGGCGGCACGAGATGGAACGCACGGCAACGGACTGGCGGCTTCGTGCCGCCTGCAGGGACTCGGACCCTGAGCTGTTCTTCCCGATCTCCGAGGTAGGCCCGGACGCCGAGCGGATCGAGCAGGCGAAGGCGATCTGCGGGCGCTGCCCGGTGCAGGAACAGTGCCTGGAGTTCGCGCTGACCGAAGGACTCGATCACGGCATTTTCGGCGGGACGACCGCCACCGAGCGGCGCGAGCTCGTCTGGCGGCGCCGCGCCCATCGCAGCGGGGTCACCGGTACCCGCCGCTGACCGGCCACACCATTACCAGGGATTCACGCGGGTAGCCCTACCCTGGGGAGTCGTGAGCACCACGAGCCGCACCGGGACCAGGACGCTGCTTACGGCGCTGACCGCGTCGGGGGCCCTGTTGCTGGCCTCGTGCGCCACGTTCGACGAGTCGGACGCGGGTGGCCAGTGGCAAGCGGCCCCGGAGCTCACGCCGGAACGTGGGCCGCAACCCGACCTGCCGGAAGCCCAGGGACGGGCGGAGCAGGAGGGCAACGAACGCGATTCGATCCCGCCACCGGACGGCTGCACCGATCACGACCCCGCCGTCATCGCCACCTGCCTCGACCCCGTCGGGGCAGTGGCTGCGCTGCCGAGCATGGGCGTCGAGGTAGCAGCCCTCGCAGGGGAGCGGGAGTCAGGCACCCTGTACCGCGCCACGAATGGGGCCGAGCCGGAAGAGGTCACCACGCTCGACGTCGACGCGGCGGGCGACGGGGGGCTAACCGGCCTGGCGCTGTCACCGAGCTACGACTCCGACCAGCTGGTCTACGCCTACATCACCACCGAGGAGGACAACCGTGTGGTGCGGTTCGCAGCGGACTCCGATCCATCGCCGGTACTGACCGGGATCCCCAAGGGGGAACAGGGCAATGCGGGCGCGCTGGCCACCGATCCCGACGGGGCACTGCTGGTGGCCACCGGCAATGCCGGTGATCCCGAGGCGGCGGCCGATCCCGACTCGCTGGCGGGCAAAGTACTGCGTATCGACGACACCGGGGATCCGGCTGCGGGCAACCCCCGCGCGGGGTCGCCGGTCATCGCGAGTGGGCTCCACTCTCCCGGTGGTCTGTGCAGCACCGCGGACGGGTCGCGCTCCTGGGTGACCGATCGTGCCCCGGACGCCGACCGGCTCCACCACATCGAACCCGGCGAGGACCTGTCCAACCCGGCGTGGACCTGGGAGGACCGGCCGGGCGTGGCCGGCTGCGCCGACTGGTCGGACATGGTCATGGTGACCGCCTCGCAGGCGGGGAACGTGCAAACCATGCCGATCGACCCCGACGGCACCATCACCGCGGAACCGCACGTCGTCGGCGAGGACGACGGGTTGGGTTACGGCAGGATCTCGGACGTGGACCTGATCACCGAGGAGGTAGCCGTGGCCGGGACCGTCAACCGGGCAGGTGGTGACCCGGTCTCCAGCGACGACCGGGTCGTGCTGCTGCCCAGGCCGGAAGCGGCAGCGGGCGGCGCGGACTAACCGACCACGCCGCAGCGTTCGAGGATCAGCTCGCGCACCCGCTTGGCGTCGGCCTGCCCCTTGGTGGCCTTCATGACCGCACCCACGATCGCGCCGGCGGCCTGCACCTTGCCGCCCCGGATCTTGTCGACCACATCGGGCTGCGCGGCAAGCGCCTCGTCGATCGCCGCGGTGAGCGCGGAGTCATCGGAAACCACCTCGAGCCCGCGTGCGCTGATGACCTCATCCGGATCACCCTCACCGGCGAGCACCCCCTGCACGACCTCCCGACCGAGCTTGGTGGTCAACGTGCCCTCGGCCACCAGCTCGATCACCCTGGCGACCTGAGCTGGCGTGATCGGGAGTTCGGCCAGCTCGGCTTCCCGGCTGTTGGCCTGCTCGGTCAGGTACTGCACCCACCAGCTGCGCGCGTCGTCGACCGGAGCTCCCGCGTCCACAGTGGCCGCCACAAGATCGGCGGCGCCGGTGTTGACCAGGTCGCGCAGCTCCTCATCGGTGAGGTTCCACTCCGCCTGGATGCGCTTGCGGCGCTCCCACGGCAGCTCCGGCAACGTGGCCCGCAGCTGCTCAATCCAGGCCGCGCTCGGCGCGATCGGCACCAGATCCGGCTCCGGGAAGTACCGGTAGTCCTCCGAGGTCTCCTTCGGGCGCCCCGGCGAGGTCGTTCCGTCGGTCTCCTGGAAATGCCGTGTCTCCTGCACCACCTTCTCGCCCCGTGCCAGCAGGGCCGCCTGCCGGGTCATCTCGTAACGGACCGCCCGCTCGACGCTGCGCAACGAGTTCACGTTCTTGGTCTCGCTACGGGTGCCGAACTCCGCCGAGCCCTTCGGTGCCAGCGAGACGTTCGCGTCGCACCGCAGCGAGCCCTGGTCCATCCGCACGTCCGACACGCCCATCGCGCGCAGCAGGTCACGCAACGCGGTGACGTACGCCCTGGCGACCTCGGGCGCGCGCCGACCGGTTCCGGTGATCGGCTTGGTCACGATCTCGATCAGCGGAACGCCCGCGCGGTTGTAGTCCAGCAACGAGTAGTCCGCGCCGTGGATCCGCCCCGTGGCACCACCAACGTGCGACGACTTACCGGTGTCCTCCTCCATGTGGGCACGCTCGATCCCCACACGGATCGTCTCACCGTCGCCGAGCTCCACGTCCAGGTAGCCGTTGACGGCGATCGGCTCATCGTACTGCGAGGTCTGGAAGTTCTTGGGCATGTCGGGGTAGAAGTAGTTCTTGCGCGCGAACCGGCACCACGGTGCGATCTCGCAGTTCAACCCGAGCCCGATACGGATGGCCGACTCGACGCCGGTGCCGTTGACCACCGGCAACGCGCCGGGTAGCCCGAGGCATGTCGGGCATACGTGGGTGTTGGGCTCGCCGCCGAAGGCGTTCGGGCAGCCGCAGAACATCTTCGTCGCGGTGGACAGCTCGACATGCACCTCGAGCCCGAGCACGGGGTCGAAGTTCGCTACCACGTCCTCGTAGTCCATTGTGTCGCTCATCGATTCAGCCTTCGCAGTCACAACCGCCTCACAGCTGGGGAAGGTGCTCGGTCAACGCGCTGCCCGCCGCCTCGTCGCGCGCGCGTTCGTAGGCGGCAGCCACCCGGTACATGCTGTCCTCGGCCAGCGCGGGGGCCATGATCTGCAGCCCGACGGGTAGACCGTCGTCGTCGGAAAGTCCACTCGGTACGCTCATCGCGGGAATTCCCGCCAGGTTCGCAGGGATTGTGCACAGGTCGGCACGGTACATCGCCATCGGATCATCCACCCGTTCACCGATGGGGAATGCGGTGGTGGGAGCCGTCGGCGACACCAGCACGTCCACCTGCTCGTAGGCGGCGTTGAAGTCCCTGGTGACGAGCGTGCGCACCTGCTGGGCTGACCCGTAGTAGGCGTCGTAGTACCCCGCGGACAGCGCGTAGGTGCCGACGATGATGCGGCGCTTGACCTCGGCGCCGAAACCTTCCTCCCTGCTACGGGACATCACCCGTTCCGCGCTGGCCGACCCGTCGTCACCGACGCGGAGCCCGTAACGCATCGCGTCGAACCGGGCCAGATTCGACGAGCACTCGCTGGGCGCGATCAGGTAGTAGGCGGCGAGCGCGTAGCGGAAGTACGGGCAGGACACCTCCATCACCTCGGCCCCGAGTTCGCGGAGCCGGTCGACCGCGGAGGAGAACGAGCGCAGCACGCCCGCCTGGTAACCGTCACCGTGCTCGCCACCAGCGAGTTCTGACACCACACCGACCCGCACGCCGCGCAGGTCGCCCTCGGCACCCGAACGCGCCGCCGCCGCCACGGGGGGAACCGGGGCGGCCAACGATGTCGAGTCCAACGGATCGTGACCGGCGATGATCTCGTGCAGCAAGGCGGCATCCAGCACCGTGCGCGCGCACGGCCCAGCCTGGTCCAGCGAGGAGGAGAACGCCACGAGGCCGTAACGGGAAACTCCGCCGTAGGTGGGCTTCACACCGACCGTTCCGGTCATCGCCCCCGGCTGCCGGATCGATCCGCCGGTGTCGGTGCCGATGCTCATCGCGGCTTCGAACGCCGCCAGCGCGGCCGCCGAGCCCCCGCTGGAGCCGCCGGGCACGCGGGTGGTGTCCCAGGGGTTCGCGGTAGGGCCGTAGGCGGAATTCTCGGTGGACGAGCCCATCGCGAACTCGTCCATGTTCGTCTTGCCCAGCACCACGACCCCGGCTTCGGCGAGCTTGCGGGTGACGGTGGCGTCGTACGGCGGGATCCAGCCTTCCAGGGTGCGTGACCCGCAGGTCGTGGGCTGACCCGAGGTGGTGAGCACGTCCTTGAGCCCGAGCGGTACACCAGCCAGCGGCGACGCTGGTGGGTTGCCTGCCGCGATGTCGGCGTCCACCCGCTCCGCCGTGGCCAGCGCGCCCTCGGTGTCGACGTGCAGGAAGGCGTTGATCTCCTTGTCGACCTCGCCGATGCGTTCGAGATGCGCCTTGGTCACGGCCACCGAGCTGACCTCGCCCGCGTGAATCCTCGACGCCAGCTCGGCGGCAGTCAGTGTGATCGGCTCCGTCACTGCTCCTCCCCCAGGATCCGCGGGACCTTGAACCGGCCGTCCTCGGCCGCCGGTGCACCGGACAGCGCCTGCTGCTGGCTCAGGCCGGGACGCGGCACGTCCTCGCGGAAGACGTTGGTCACGTCGGCGGCGTGGGTCATCGGTGGGACGTCGTCGCCTGCCACCTCGCTCACCTTGGCCATCGAGTCGAGGATCACGTCGAGCTGGCCCGCGAAGGTATCCAGCTCGGCCTCGGTGACGTCGATCCTGGCGAGCCTGGCCAGGTGCGCGACCTCATCGCGGGAAATCGTGGACACGAGGTCAACTCCCGGGGTATACGTTCGGGGACCAAACCTGGGCACCTCGCAGTCTATGGTTCCCGCCGAGCCGGTCGTGCACAGGGCCGTGTCTCTGCCGCATCCCGGCCGCGCGCACCGGCTGGTGTGCACGTACAGCTATCCTTGTACCGGAGATGGCGGATCCGCAGGGGCCGGTATCTCTGCGAGAATGTCCCACTGATCCCATCTCCCCACGGCAAGGCTGGGGTAGGCAAAGGAGAAGAGGTTCGCGTTGTCCTTCCTGATCCGGGTGCAGATCCCGGACGCCCCCGGAAGTCTGGGTGCGGTCGCCACGGCGCTGGGCATGGTCGGCGCGGATATCTTGAGCGTCGACGTCGTCGAACGCGGGTCGGGTACGGCGGTCGACGACCTCGTCGTCGAAATGCCCTCCGGTAGCTTGCCGGACGCGCTGATCACCGCGGCGGAGAGTGTCGACGGTGTGGAGGTGGACGCGGTACGCCCCTATGCCGGTGTGCTGGACACCCATCGCGAGCTCGAGCTCGTCGAGGAGATCGCGGCAGCTCCGCGCGCAGGGCTGGAACGCCTCGCCGAGGGCGTGCCGCGCATCGTGCGCGCCGGGTGGGCGTTGGTGCTGCGTCAAAACGGTGGGGTGGAGCGGTTGGCGGCATCCACCGCCGCCCCGGAAGCGCCGCTGGGGGAGCTGCCCTGGCTCCCGCTCGAACGGGCCACGGTGCTGGACGCCGACGAGTCCTGGATCCCCGCGACCTGGCGGGAGCTGGGCACCGAACTCGCCGCCACCCCGATCGGCAAACCCGACCGGGCATTGCTGGTGGGCAGGCCGGGCGGCCCGATGTTCCGGGCCGCGGAGGTGGCCAGGCTGGCGCACCTCGCCGGAATCGTGGCCGTGGTCCTGGACGGCTAGCGCGCTCTGGGCACCAACAGGAACGAACGCTCCGTTCGTTCCGTCCACGGCGCTGAACATGACGTTCAGCGCCCACCCCCAGGGCTGTACCGCCCGTCCACCGCGCGCTCGAAGGCGTGCAGGTGCACCTCGGGGGCAGGGGACCAGTCACGATCCGGGAGCCTGACGAAGCCGAGCCTGCGATAGAGCCGCTGCGCTGCGGTGTTCTGCTCGTCCACGCACATCACCACGCGAAGGCAGCCGAGCTGCGCGGCGCGATCCATCACAGCGTAGGTCAGCAGCTCGCCGATGCCGCGACCACGGTAGGCGGGATCGGTAGCCAGCATGCGGAACTCGAGCTCCCCTGGCCGTGCGATCTGTGCTAGCGGCGTACCGAACGCTGCGACGGTGACGGTACCGAGCACCACATCGTCACCATCCACCGCCACCAGCAGCTCCGCCTGCTCCGCTCGGTTGGTCGCGTCCCGCAACCGTGCCACGTAATCGCTCGACTCGCTCAACAAGCCCGCGGCCTGGTAGGCCAGGACGGCGATCTCACCGGAGCGGTCGATCTCCGCGCCCTGCGCTGGGCGCACGACGATGTCACCCACGGTCACTCCCCCACAGCACTGCCCGCCACAGCACTCTCAGCCACCTCGCGCGCGGCGTCCGGACCGCGCTCAAGCAGCACGGTGAATCCCTGCTCGTCCAGCACCGGAACTCCGAGCTGCATTGCCTTATCGTACTTCGAGCCAGGCGCATCCCCCGCCACCAGGAAGGAGGTCTTCTTCGATACCGAGCCGGCTGCCCTGCCCCCACGCACCATGATCGCTTCCTTCGCCTCCTCGCGGGTGAACCCTTCCAGCGAGCCGGACACCACGATCGAGTGCCCTTCGAGGTTACGCGGCACCGAGTCGTCTCGCTCCTCGGTCATCCGCACGCCAGCTTCCCGCCACTTGCGCACCACCTCGCGGTGCCAGTCCACCGCGAACCACTCGCGAACCGCGGTCGCGATCGCGGGGCCCACCCCGTCGATCTCCGCGAGGCGCTGCTCGTCCGCCTCGTCGATCGCCTCGATCGAGCCGAACTCGCGCGCCAGCGCCTGCGCCGCTGTCGGGCCGACGTGCCGGATCGACAGCGCGACCAGTACTTTCCACAGTGGCCGGTGTTTCGCCTCGTCCAGGTGGGACAGCAGCTTACGCCCGTTGGCGGAGAGCTCACCCGCCTTCGTACGGAACAGCTCCACGTCGAGCAAACTGCCCTCGTCCAGGGTGAACAGGTCGCCCTCGTCGGTGACGACGCCCGCCTCCAGCAGCGCCGTAGCCGTCTCGTAGCCCAGCACCTCGATATCCAGCGCGTTGCGGCTGGCGACGTGGAACAGCCGCTCGCGCAGCTGCGCGGGGCACGAGCGGGCGTTGGGGCACCGGATATCGGCATCACCCTCCTTCTCGTGCCGCAAGACGGTGCCGCACTCGGGGCAGCTCGCAGGCATCACGAACTCTCGTTCCGCGCCGGTGCGTTCCGCCGCGATCGGTCCGAGCACCTCCGGAATCACATCCCCCGCCTTACGGATCACCACGCGGTCGCCGATCAGCACCCCCTTGCGCTTGACCTCACCCGCGTTGTGCAACGTGGCCATGGACACCGTGGACCCGGCGACGGTGACCGGCTCCATCACCGCGAACGGGGTCACCCGTCCCGTCCGGCCCACGTTGACGCTGATGTCGAGCAGCGTGGTCGTGGCTTCTTCCGGGGGGTACTTGTAGGCGATCGCCCATCTCGGCGCCCGCGCCGTGCTGCCGAGCCTGCGCTGTAGCGCGACGTCGTCGACCTTGGCCACCACACCGTCGATCTCGTGCTCGGCGTCGTGCCGGTGCTCGTCCCAGTACCGCACGAACTCGGTCAGCTCGTCGAGCGAGCGAACCACCCTCGAGTGACTCGACACCGGCAATCCCCAGGCTGCCAGCGCGTCGTAAGCCTCTGACTGGGTGCGCGGCTCGAAACCGACACGCTTACCGAGGCCATGGCAGATCATCCGCAGCGGCCGCCGCCGCGTCACCCTGGGGTCCTTCTGGCGCAGCGAGCCCGCGGCCGCGTTGCGCGGGTTGGCGAACGGCGTCTTGCCCTCTGCGACCAGGCCTGCGTTGAGCTCGGTGAACTCCTCGATCCGGAAGAACACCTCGCCGCGGATCTCGACCACCTCGGGGATGGGGAAGCCGTCGCGCGCCACCAGTGTCTCCGGGACCTCGTCCAGCGTGCGCACGTTCCACGTGACGTCCTCGCCGGTTCGGCCGTCTCCCCTGGTCAACGCCCGCGTCAGGGTGCCGTTCTCGTACAGCAGGTTCACCGCGAGACCGTCGATCTTGAGCTCGCAGAGGTAGCTCAGCGCCGCGCCCGCCTCCTCGCCGAGCTCACGGTGCAGCCGTTCCACCCAGGCGGACAGCTCCGCGGTGTCGAAGGCGTTGTCCAGGCTGAGCATGCGTTCCAGGTGGTCGTAGGCGGTGAACTCGGTCGAGATCCCGCCGCCCACCTGCTGCGTCGGCGAGTCCGGGGTCGCCAGCTCCGGATAGTCGGCTTCGAGCTGTTCGAGTTCGGCGAACAACGCGTCGAACTCGCCGTCGCTGATGGTCGGTTCGTCGAGCACGTAGTACCGGAAACGGTGACTCCGCACCTCGTTGGCCAGCGAGGTGTGCCGCTGCCGGATCTCGCCCGGAACGTCCCCGCTCGGCTGCTCAGGCCGCGGCTGCTGCTCGACGGTGCCCCGGCGGTCGCCATCTAGCTGATTCTCCACGCTCACATCACCCGAGATTAGTCGGCCGTACCGACACCGCCACCGCTGTCCCCCTCGCCGGTCCCCTCGGCGAGCCCGGTGACGAGTTCGCGGAACTCGACCAACGTCATCGCCCCCTCGGGCGGCGCCGTGGCCATCTCGACCCGGCGCAGCCAGGTGGCCGCCTGCCGCTCCCCGAGCGAGGCCTCCAGCGGGAGGAACGTCATGGTCTCGCGCGCCACCGCGTCGAGTTCGCCGAACAGCGGGTGGTAGACGGCCACGTCGACGGCGCGTTCGGCGCTGTCCACCTGCGCGACGACGCGCACCTCTGCCAGCCCGATCCGGTGCGGGCCGAGGTTAACCGTGACCTCACTCGGATCGGGGACCGCGGGAATCGAATCGTGGTACTCCCACATCGCGTCCTCATCGGGGGCAGCGGCGATCCACGCATCGGTGTAGGGCCGCAACGCGGGATCCTCCTGGCCGGAGAGCACCAGCGCGTAGGCGGAGCGCTGCCCGCGCTCCACGGAGAACTGGAGATCCGGGTGCAGGGCGGCGACCAGCTCGCAGAGCGTGTGTTCCACGCGCAGCGGCTCGCCGTCACCCAGCGCAGCGCTGACATCCGGCAGGATCTCGGACCACCGACGCCAGAACCGCTTCGCCGCCTCGGTCGGATCCTCCGGTCCCGGCGCGGCAGGCCACGGCGTACGGGGGTCAACCGGCTCGCCACCGGAGGTGGGCTCGCGCTCGGCGCGTCGTCGAAACCATCGCATCACGACCTCACCGTACGTCCCGCGCCCGGCCCACCGCCGGTGGCGCCTACCAACCCTCGGGTGGCTCCACGAAGGCCTTACCGAGGTCCCGGCTCAGCCCGAGGGCACGGCGCGCCCACTCTCGGTCGACCCCGGCGAACCCGGCGGTCGGGGTGGGCACGGCACGCTCGGCGAGCAACGACCGACCGAAACCCAGCCGGTCGACAAGCCACAGCGCGGGCTCGGCGAGCGAGCGTAACTCGACCCGCTCGGCCGGAGGGGTCGCGGGGACCAGGCCGAGCAGCAACACCGTGTCCGCTTCCCAAGCCTCGCCGATCTCGTCGAGGACCCTGCCTGGGGCGCCGGGCAGCAACGTGGCGTCGAGCGACACCGCCTTGACCCCGGCGTCGCGCAACACCGCCACGGGCGGGCGTGGACCCTCGCACCGCAGCACCACGGGTGTGCCGCTGACCTGCTCCAGCTCGTCGACGGCCGGTTTGAGCAGCGCCGTCACCTCGGGAGCAGGCACCGACGGCACCGTCCCGTACCCGGAGGGTGTCGGCAACGCCCCGGCGAGCACCTCGGGCAGCACGGACTCGTCGAACTGCACAACCACCCGCATCCCGGTGCGCTCGCTCAGCTCCCCGATGTGTGCGGCGACGCCCTCGGTCAGGGACGTGGTGAACTCGCGCAACGCCCCGGGGTCGGTCATTACCCGGTGCCCGCGCGCGAGCTCGACGCTTGCCGCAAGCGTCCACGGGCCAGCCAGCTGGAGCTTGAGTACCCCACCGCGGGTGGCGGCCCGGGCGGCGGCCTCCTCCAGCGCGTCCAGGTCCCAGCGCAGCAGGTCCACCGCGCGGCGGTGATCATGGCCGGGTCGGGCGGCGACCCGGTACCCGGTGGGCACCAACTCCACCGGGAGATCGAGCAGCAGCGCCGCGGTGCGCCCGATCGCGTCGGCACCCACACCCCGGTCCGGGAGGTCGGGCACGTGCGGGAACTCGGGAAGCTCGCCGAAGACGACCGCCGTCGCCTCGACGATATCGGTTCCTGGCATGGGACCGACCGCTGTCGCGGTCCCCGGCGGCCACGGAAGCTGCCGCAACGCTACCTCCTCCCCCATCACCTTCCGGTGTCCGCGATCTTGCCGCTGCCGAGCACGCGATCCCCCCGCTCGTCCGGCTGGTACAGCACGACCGTCTGGCCGGGAGCCACCCCGCGCAGCTCCTCCCGCAGCGACACCCGGATGGACTCGCCGTCGCAGTCGGCCACCGCCGGTGCCGTACCACCGTGGGCGCGCACCTGCACCACGCACTCCGTCGGCCCAACGGGCACCCGCTCGCTCGGCCACACCGCTCGATCGGCGTCGATCCGCGTCACGCCGAGGCGTTCGGCTGAGCCGACCGTGACGGTCGCCGAGACCGGCTCGATATCCAGCACGTACCGCGGCCTGCCGTCCGGGGCGGGTGCCTCGATACCGAGGCCCTTGCGCTGGCCGACGGTGAAGTGATGCACGCCGGAGTGCTCGCCGAGCACGGCACCCGAGGACTCCTCGACCAGGGTCCCCGGCCGCTCGCCGAGCCGGGACTCCAGGAACTTCGCGGTGTCGCCGTCGGGGATGAAGCAGATGTCGTGGCTGTCCGGCTTGCTCGCCACGGCGAGACCGCGCCGCTCGGCCTCGGCGCGCACTTCGGACTTGTGCGAGTCGCCGAGCGGGAACATCGCGTGCCGCAGCTGCTCGGGCGTGAGCGAGGCCAGCACGTAGGACTGGTCCTTGTCGGGGTCGGCGCTGCGCCGCAGTACGGGCGCGCCGTCGACGATCGCCAGCCGGGCGTAGTGGCCGGTGGAGACCGCGTCGAAGCCGAGCGCCATCGCCTTGTCCAGCAACGCCTCGAACTTGATCTTCTCGTTGCAGGTCACGCACGGGTTCGGGGTCCGGCCAGCCGCGTACTCGCCGACGAAGGTCTCGATGACCTCCTCGTCGAAGCGCTCGGCGAAATCCCACACGTAGAACGGGATGCCGAGCAGGTCCGCGACACGGCGCGCGTCTCCCGCGTCCTCGATGGTGCAGCATCCCCGAGCTCCCGAGCGCAGCGTGCCCGGCTGGGGCGACAGCGCCAGGTGCACACCGGTCACCTCGTGGCCTGCGTCGACCGCGCGGGCAGCCGCCACAGCCGAGTCCACCCCACCGCTCATCGCGGCGAGTACCTGCAACGGGCGCCCTCCGTTCTCTCGCGCCGTGCCTCCGGTCATGATCGCACTCCTGCATCACGCCGCTTGCGATATCCACCAGCCGGACCGGCGCTGCCCGCCGCGTCCGCCGAACCCGGACTGCCTGCCGGGTTGCCGCGCGTGCTGGACGCGCCAGCGAGCCCGGCCTGCCGTGCCCGCCGCACCACACCGCCGATCTCGGCAACCACCGCTGCCACATCGTCCTTGCTGGAGGTCCGGCCAAGGGTGAACCGCAGCGACCCCCGCGCTGACGCGGGATCGGCGCCCATGGCCAGCAGCACGTGGGATGGCTGCGCCACGCCTGCGGTGCAGGCCGAACCCGTCGAGCACTCGATCCCCTTCGCATCCAGCAGCATCAGCAGGCTGTCACCCTCGCAACCGGGAAAGGTGAAGTGCGCGTTGCCGGGAAGGCGTGCCGGGACGGTGTCGCCTCCAGCGCTGGCCTCCTCGAGCGGCGCGCCGTTGAGCGCCGCGTCCGGTACCTCCTCACGGATACCGGAGACGAGCTGGTCACGCAGTTCGCTCACCGTGCGCGCGTGCTCCTCGCGGCCATCGACCCCCGAACGTACGGCCGCGGCGAGCGCGGTGACGGCAGGCACGTCCAGCGTTCCGGAACGGACCTCGCGCTCCTGCCCCCCGCCGTGCAGCAGCGGCACACACGCCGCCTCACGCGACAGCAGCAACGCGCCGATGCCGTAGGGGCCGCCGATCTTGTGCCCGCTCAACGTCAACGCGGTCACCCCACACGCGCCGAAGTCCACCGGCACTTCCGCGACGGCCTGCACCGCGTCGGTGTGGCAAGGGATGCCGAACTCGGCGCAGACCGAGGCGATCTCGCCGATGGGGTTGATGGTCCCGACCTCGTTGTTCGCCCACATCACGGTGACCAGCGCCACGTCGTCGGGGTTGGCCTCGATCGCCGCGCGCACCGTCTCCGGCCGGACCATGCCGTAGGAGTCCACCTCGAGCCAGGTGACCTCCGCGCCTGCGTGATCGGCGAGCCACTGGACCGAGTCGAGCACCGCGTGATGCTCGGCGGTGGGCGCCAACACCCGGATGCGGGCGGGATCGGCAGCGCGCCTGCCCCAGAAGATGCCCTTGACTGCGAGGTTGTCGCTTTCCGTTCCGCCGCCGGTAAAGATCACTTCGGAGGGCTGCGCCCCGAGCGCATCGGCAACCGTCTCGCGCGCTTCCTCGACGACACGACGGGCCCGCCGTCCCGACGAATGCAGCGACGAGGCGTTGCCAACCTGCGACAGCGCCTCCGTCATCGCGGTGATCGCTTCCGGCACCATGGGTGTGGTCGCCGCGTGGTCGAGATACGTCATCGTCTCTCCAGGGTAGCTGGGCCCGGCTACCGCGACGTTTCCCGTACCCGTACCCGCGCCTCGCGCAGCGTCCCACGCACCGCGGTCTCGGCGAAGGCGGC
The DNA here is from genome assembly GCF_033042135.1 of Haloechinothrix sp. LS1_15. Taxonomy (NCBI): domain Bacteria; kingdom Bacillati; phylum Actinomycetota; class Actinomycetes; order Pseudonocardiales; family Pseudonocardiaceae; genus Haloechinothrix; species Haloechinothrix sp. LS1_15. Next base: position 93,417 of record NZ_WBXM01000008.1, read on the forward strand.
CAGCAACCGGCGGTCACCGGCTCGCGACGGCGCGATCGGTTCGCCGATCCGCACCTCCACGATCAGGCCGGACAGCCGCGCGATCCGGCGCGCGCAGTCCAGCAGCGAATCGCCAGCGATCATCGCAGGATGGGTGGTCTCACCCGCACCGGCGAGGCGGTAGCGCACGGTAACCGGCCGCACCACCGCGTCCGCCTCCAGCGCCGCCTGGAACGGGGCGTTGTGGAAGCGCCCCACCTGCTTGCCGCAACGGGTCGTACCCTCGCCGAACACCGCGACCAGCCAGCCCTCGCGCAGCGCCCGCGACAGCTCGAACACCGTGCCTGGCAACCTCGACAGGGCGGCACGGTCGACGAAGACGGTGCCCGCGGCCGAGGCAAGCGGCCCGATCACCGGCCAGCCGGCGATCTCGGCCTTGGCCAGGCACCGCACCGGTGCCACCGTGTTCACCGCCACCACGTCCAGCCATGACACGTGGTTGCTCACCAGCAGCGCACCCTGACCGGGCCGCGGTTCGACGCGCCCGGCGAGGTCATCGCCGCCGACGGCCGCCACCCGGACCCCCAACGCCGCGGCGAGCACCACGAAGAACGACCGCTGGAACCGGAGCCTGCCCACCTGCCCGACCAGGCCGAGCGCGGGCACACACAGCAACGCGACCAGCGCGGCGCCTGCAGCCAACGCAAGCCGCCACCACGCGGTGACGCGGCGCACGCGCGGCACTGTTCCGCCGATACACCCAGCTCCGCAGGGTGATCGTGGCATCCACGCGTGCACGCCTCACCCTCCGATGCCGGGACGTCGCGAAGCCGGACAGGACGCGGAAGTCACACCCCAGTGGTATCGCGTGGCAGGCGAACTCCGGGAGGCCACGCGCATGACGGTTGGTCGCACGGCGGGCGAACGCCGGGCGAGGCGGAGGCATCCCCTGCCATCGCCCGGCGCCTGCCGCCGTGGTGCTATCTCAGCCCTTGCGCTGCTGCACAGCTTCGGTGAGCTGCGGGGCCACGTTGAACAGGTCGCCGACCACGCCGAGGTCGGCGATCTCGAAGATCGGGGCCTCGGGATCCTTGTTCACGGCCACGATCGTCTTGGAGGTCTGCATGCCCGCTCGGTGCTGGATCGCGCCGGAGATCCCCAGCGCGATGTACAGCTGCGGCGAGACGGTCTTACCGGTCTGCCCCACCTGGAACTGTGCCGGGTAGTAGCCGGAGTCGACCGCGGCACGCGAGGCGCCGACCGCGGCTCCCAGCGCGTCGGCCAGCTGCTCGACGACCTCGAACTTCTCCGCGCTGCCGACACCACGGCCACCGGAGACGACCACCGACGCCTCGCTCAGCTCCGGCCGGTCACCGCCGACGATCGGCTCGAACCCGGTGACCTTGGCCGACTTGGCTGGGTCGATCGCGGGCAGCTCGAGCGGCACCTCGGTAGCCGCGCCGGAGGCCTCCTCTGCGTCGATGCTGCCGGGACGCACCGAGATGACCGGCGCACCCCGTGTCGCGGACGAGGTCACGGTGAACGCTCCACCGAAGATGGACTGCTCCACGGTGCCGTCGGCGTTGATCCCGACGGCGTCGGCGAGCAGGCCGGAGCCGAGCCGGGCCGCCAGCCTGCCGGAGACCTCTTTGCCCTCCGAGGTCGCCGACACCAGCACCGCCGAGGGAGAGGCCTGCTCAGCGGCCGCGGCTAGCGCGTCGACCTTGGGGGTGACCAGGTAGCCGGTCGCGTCGTCGGACTCGGCGACGTAGACCTTCTGCGCGCCGTACGAGCCCAGCGCGCTGCTGATCTTGCCTGCCGTGCCGGGAGCCCCGACCACGACGGCAGCGGGCTCCCCGAGCGTGCGGGCGGCGGTGAGCAACTCGAACGTGGACTTCTTGACCTCGCCGCCTGTGTGATCGACGAGTACCAGGACTTCAGCCATGAATTCTTTCCTCCGAAACCTTGTTGCCTGCGCGCCTGTCAGATGAGCTTCTGGCTCGCGAGATACTCGGCGACCTTGGTGCCGCCGTCGCCGTCGTCCTCCACGCGCTCACCGGCCTGGCGCGGCGGCTTCGGTGCGGCCTTTTCGACCTTGGACCAGGCATTGGCGAGGCCGACCTCGCCCGCGTCGATGCCGAGATCGGCCACAGTGTAGGTGTCGACCTGCTTCTTCTTGGCCGCCATGATGCCCTTGAACGAGGGGTAGCGCGGCTCGTTGATCTTCTCGGTGACGCTCACCAGCGCAGGCAGGCTCGCCTCGAGGTGGGTGATGCCCTCGTCGGCGGTCTCCCGGTCGACCGTGATCGTCGAACCGTTCACGGTGACCTGGTGGGCATGCGTGAGCTGCGGCAGGCCGAGCAGCTCGGCGACGATCGCGGGAACCGCGCCGCCCCGGCCGTCGGAGGCCTCGTTCCCGGCGATGACGAGGTCGAAGCTGTCCAGCTTGCCGATGGCCGCGGTGATCACCTTTGCGGTGGCGATCACGTCGGATCCGTGCAGGGCCTCGTCCGAGACGTGGACCGCCTTGTCCGCGCCCATGGACAGGGCCTTGCGGATCGCGTCGGTCGCCCGGTCCGGGCCGACGCACAGCACGGTGACCTCGCCCTCGCCCGCTTCCTTGATCTTCAACGCTTCCTCGACGGCACGCTCGTTGATCTCGTCGAGTACCGCGTCGGCGGAGGCACGATCCAGCGTGTGGTCGGATTCGGAGAGCTTGCGCTCGGAATAGGTGTCAGGCACCTGCTTGACCAGGACAACGATGTTGGTCATGGGTCTTGCTGACCTCCGATACTGGCGTCTGGGCTGTCGCGTTTGCCGTTGTGCGTGTCGTGCGGCTCCACCTGGTCGCCTGGTACCCACGGCACTGCGGGCGCCCGAGTGCCTCCCGAAGAGGACATCGGAGCGAGGCTTGCACCGATCGACACTGACCTAGAGAACTACTGGGCAGTAGATTAATGCCAACGCCCGTGCGAGTTCCCGCTGAGGTGACTGCATTCACCTGGAAGGCCCATCTATCTGGACCATCGTACAACTACCACTCACACGTTCGAACAGGCGCTACGGCATCCAGCGGGTACAGCAGGGTGCGCGATACGGCCAGTACGGGGGTGCGCGACGGGGAAAGTGGCCGGAATGTCCTGGGGAAACCCTTCCCCTCGCGCCGGCAGCGGGTGAGAACCGGCGCGAGGGGAAGGGAAGTGTCACACGCTGTGCGTCAGGTAGCGGGCGTAGGCACAGGTGGTAAAGAAGCTCGGCAACGTCTCGCTGAGGGCGGACTCGATGAAGATCGCGCGGGCATCGTCGAGCCGGTCATCGGCGCCGCCACGCTCGGCACGGATGGTGGCCACCTCCTCGTCGAGCATGCGGGTGACCAGCTCGGCGTCGATGGCCGTGCCGTCGTCGAGCTTGGTCTGGTTGTGCATCCACTGCCAGACCTGGCTGCGGGAGATCTCCGCGGTGGCCGCGTCCTCGCGCAGCTCGCCGATCGTCACGGTTCCGGTGCCTGCCAGCCACGAGTCGATGTAGCGCAGCGCCACGCGGATGTTGTGCCGCAGCCCGTCCTCGGTGACCTCGCCGCCGGTACCCGCGACGTGGAGCAGGTCGTCCCTGGTGACCTCGGGACGGGAACGCGCGGGCCGGGCGGTGGCCGCCGCACCCTGCTCACTGCTGGATTCGCCGCGGGTGTCGTAGACCTCCCGGCACACGCCGACCATGGCCGGGTGCGCCACCCAAGAGCCGTCGAACCCGACGTCGATCTCGCGCTCGGTATCCTCCCGGACCACGGCGATCGCCTCGGTGTTGCGATCGGTGTCCGTGCTCGGCACGACCGCCGTCATATCGCCGATCGCCTGAGCGCCCCGCTTGTGGCACGTGTCCACAAGCAACTCGGTGTAGGCGCGCAAGAACGGCACCGACATCGTCACCTCGGCGCGGTTGGGAAGCACGAAGTCGCCACCCCGGCGGCTGAAGTTCTTGATGATGCTGAAGATGTAGTCCCACCGTCCGGCGTTGAGCCCGGCAGCGTGCTCGCGCAGCTCGTAGAGGATCTCCTCCATCTCGAACGCCGCGGTGACCGTCTCGATCAGCACCGTAGCCCGGATGGTGCCCTGCTGCACATCCAGCAGCCGTTGCGCCGTGACGAACACGTCGTTCCACAACCGGGCCTCGTGGTGGCTCTCCACCTTGGGCAGGCAGAAGTACGGGCCGCTGCCGCGATCGAGCAGTTCCCGCACGTTGTGGAAGAAGTACAGGCCGAAGTCGAACAGGCTCGCCGAGACCGGGCGTCCGTCGATCCGCACGTGCTTTTCCACCATGTGCCAGCCACGGGGGCGCACCGCGATCGTCGCCCTGCCGTCACCGGTAGCACCGGTGGCGCCGCGAACGGCGTCGTGCAGGTTGAGCTGGCCGCTCATGACGTTCGCCCAGGTCGGCGACAGGCCGTCCTCGAAGTCCGCCAGCCAGACGTGCGCGCCCGAGGTCACCATCTCCTCGACCGTCGCCCGGTCGGCAGGGGGGCCTGCGATCTCCACCCTGCGGTCGCTCAGCCCGGCAGCGGCACCGGCCACCCGCCAGGAGGAGTCCGAGCGGATGTGCGCGGTCTCCGCCAGGAAGTCGAGCTCCTCCTCTCCCGAGTTCAGCTTCTCCTTCCTGCGCCGCCGCGCGTCGAGGAGCTCACGACGTCGCCCGGCGAACTCGTTGTCCAGGCGGGCTACGAACTCGAGCGCCTCAGGCGTGAGGATCTCGTCGAACCGGTCCGCCATCGAACCGGAGACCGTGGTCCGGTAGCTCAAGCTGGTAGCCATGTCGCTCCTCCTTGACGGGTGGGAAAGCGGCGGCGGTGGGAGGCGGTGTCAAGGGGGAAGGCTCCCACCGCCGCCGCAGGGGTGAATCAGAACTGAGCTTCCTCGGTGGAACCGGTCAGCGCCGTGGTGGAGCTTTCCGGGTTGAGAACCGTGCTGACCTGGTCGAACCAGCCGGTGCCGACCTCACGCTGGTGCTTGGTGGCGGTGTAACCGCGGTCCTCCGCGGCGAACTCCCGCTCCTGCAGGTCGACGTAGGCGGTCATGCCGTCGCTGGCGTAGCCCTTGGCCAGGTCGAACATCGAGTAGTTCAGCGCGTGGAAGCCTGCCAGCGTGATGAACTGGAACTTGTAGCCCATGTGGCCCAGCTCCCGCTGGAACTTCGCGATGGTCGAGTCGTCCAGGTGCTTCTTCCAGTTGAACGACGGCGAGCAGTTGTAGGCCAGCTTCTGCTCCGGGAACTTGTCCTTGACCGCCTCGGCGAACTGTCGCGCCACGTCGAGGTCCGGCTCCGAGGTCTCCATCCAGATCAGGTCGGCGTACGGCGCGTAGGCCAGAGCCCGGTCGATGCAGGGCTCGATGCCGTTGCGCACCCGGTAGAAGCCCTCCGAAGTCCGATCACCGGTGACGTACTTGGCGTCCCGCTCATCAACGTCGCTGGTGAGCAACGTGGCGGCCTGGGCGTCGGTGCGCGCGATGATCAACGACGGCACACCCGCGATGTCGGCGGCCAGTCGGGCGGCGTTCAGCGTGCGCTCGTGCTGCTTGGTCGGGATGAGAACCTTGCCGCCGAGGTGGCCGCACTTCTTCTCCGAGGCGAGCTGGTCCTCCCAGTGCACGCCCGCGGCGCCTGCGGCGATCATGCCCTTCATCAGCTCGAACGCGTTGAGCGGGCCACCGAAGCCCGCCTCGGCGTCGGCGACGATCGGGGCGAACCAGTCGATGCTGGTGTCGCCCTCGGCCCAGGTGATCTGGTCGGCGCGCGCCAGCGCGTTGTTGATCCGGCGCACCACAGCCGGGACCGAGTTCGCCGGGTACAGGCTCTGGTCCGGGTAGGTCTGGCCAGCCAGGTTGGCGTCCGCGGCGACCTGCCAGCCGGACAGGTAGATCGCCTTGAGGCCGGCGCGCACCTGCTGCACGGCCTGGTTACCGGTCAGCGCACCGAGCGCGTGCACGTAGTCCTCGGTGTCGAGCAGCTCCCAGAGCTTCTCGGCACCGCGGCGAGCGAGCGTGTTCTCCTCGACCACGCTGCCGCGCAGCTTGATCACGTCGGCGGCGCTGTACGGGCGGCTGATGCCCTTCCACCGGGGGTTGGTGTCCCACTCGGCAGCGAGCTCGGCAGCGGCCTGCTCCGGCGTCTTGCGCATCTCGGTCATCGGTTCTCCACAGTTGTCCTCGTGCATCGCTGCAACGACTTTGCAAACGTTGCGATTTCTCGCTTCTTAGAGAAACCATGCCATGCCCAGCTAAAACAGCGCTACATGGCCAATTTGCAAATTTGTGCGAAGTATCCGTACCATCTTGCGAAGGATGCGAAGGTGTTGGCTCGCGAGCCGACTCTTCCACGGCCGTTCCCGGTCGAGTCCCGGACAATCAGCGGTGAGGGAGCCCCACGATGGAGAAAACGTTCGCCGGAGCCAAGCTCCGGCATCTGCGTGAAGACCGCGCGATGAGCCAGGCTGATCTGGCTCGCGTGTTGGAGATCTCACCGAGCTACCTGAACCAGATCGAGCACAACGCCCGCCCGCTGACGGTCCCGGTACTCCTCCGGCTCGCGGAGGCGTTCGGAGTGGACGCCGAGTTCTTCGCCAGCAACGACACCGGCCGCCTCGTGGCCGATGTGCGCGAGGCGCTGATGGACGAGGCCGTCGGGGCGACCGTGTCCTCCAGTGAGATCAACGACCTCGCCACGAACCTACCCACCGTGGCCCAGGCCCTCGTCAAACTGCACAAGCGCTACCGGGACGCGGTGGAGAACACCGCTGCCCTGGTGACCGAGGACGGCACGGGACAGCACGGCAGCCCAGCCGCCCCGCTGCCGCACGAGGAAGTGCGCGACTTCTTCTACGAGCGCGAGAACTACGTCGCCGAGCTCGACGAGCGTGCCGAGCGCATGGCGGTGCAGCTCGGCATGGTGCGCGGCGCCGACCTGCGTAACGCGCTGCGCGATACGTTGTCGGCGTCCTACGGCGTGCACTGCACCACCGAAGGCCTCGACGAGGATCGTGGCGAGCTGCATCGCTACGAACCGGACACCCGGGTGCTACGCATGGCGCCGAGCATGCGGGTCGGCCAACAGGCCTTCCGCATGGCCTCGCAGATCGCGCTGCTCGAGCACTCGGATTTGATCGACGAGCTCTCCGACTCCTGGGCGTTCTCCGGACAGGCCGCACGCTCGCTGGCCAGGGTGGGACTGGCCAACTACTTCGCGGGGGCGCTGATCCTGCCCTACACCGAGTTCCACAGTCGCGCCGAGCGCTACCGCTACGACATCGAAAGGCTATGCGATCACTTCGGTGTGGGTTTCGAGACGGTGTGCCACCGGCTGTCGACACTGCAACGCCCGAAGAAGCGGGGGATCCCGTTCTCGTTCGTACGCGTCGACCGGGCGGGCAATATGTCCAAGCGGCAGTCGGCCGCGGGCTTCCATTTCTCCCGGGTCGGTGGTTCCTGCCCGCTGTGGAGCATCTACGAGGCATTCGCCTCGCCAGGCAAGATCCTCACGCAGGTCGCCGAGATGCCGGACGGCAAGCGGTACTTCTGGATCGCCAGGACCGTGTTCCGCAACATCGGCGGTTACGGGTCCCCCGGCAAGATCTTCAGCGTGGGGCTCGGCTGCGAGCTACGGCATGCACGCAGGCTGATCTACTCCACCGGGCTCGATCTCGACGACAACTCGGCTGCGACGCCGATCGGCATGGGATGCAAGGTCTGCGAGAGGCTGGCCTGCCCCCAGCGGGCCTTTCCCACCATCGGCAAGCAGCTCACCGTCGACGAGAACACCAGTACCTTCGTGCCCTATCCCGCGGTGCCCAAGTCGGACTGACTCCCAGCAGCACCGGCACCACCCCGATGCGCGTTGGCGCACGCCCACGCGGTACGACAGACTCGGCAGGCGTGAACCGGCTGATCATCGATACCGATCCGGGCGTCGACGACGCCTTCGCCATCGCCCTCGCCGCGCTCGATCCCGATACCGAGCTGCTGGCGGTGACCACCGTGTTCGGCAATGTGCCGCTGGAGGTCACCACCGACAACGCGCGACGGGTCCTCGCGCTGTGCGACCGCGAGGACGTGCCGGTCGCCGCGGGCGCAGCCCGGCCGCTGGTGCACCCGCAGCCGCACCGGGCGCAGCACGCTCACGGCGCCGACGGGCTGTCCGGCCGTGCCGGGCAGTTGCCGGAACCCACCCGTGCGGCGCACGATCTCGGCGCCGTGGAGCTGATGGTGCGGCTGCTTGCCGCGACCGACGAGCCGGTGACCATCGCTGCCATCGGGCCGCTGACCAACATCGCCCTCCTGCTGGCCACCCGACCCGACCTCGCTCCAGCCATCGACCGGCTGGTGATCATGGGAGGGGCGGTGTCGGGCGGCAACGTGACGGCTGCGGCCGAGTTCAACATCTGGAGCGATCCGGAAGCCGCGCAGCGGGTGCTCGCCGGGGAGTCGGTGCCGTCCGTGCTCGTCCCGATCGACCTGACGACGCGCTGCGCGGTGGACCGCGACTGGCTCGACACCCTGGCCCGTTCCGGGCACCGTGGCGCGGCCCTGCACGCGCTCGTTCCCGACTACCTGGCGCACTACCGGACCGTGCTCGGCTGGGACGGCATCGTGCTGCACGACGCCGTCGCCGTCGCCGAAGCGATCCGGCCCGCAACCCTCACGCACACTCCCTACCAGCTCGAGGTGGACTGCACACCAGGCCCATCGCGGGGCGCCACCGTCGTCGATCGCCGTACCACGGCACCCCTCGTCCCGCCTACCAGCGACCAGCGGCCGGTGGGCGTTGCCCACGACGCCGACCTCGACGCGATACGGGATCTGCTGCTCACCGGGCTGAGCAGCAGCTGACCGCCGCGCGGTCGAACCGTTCCGGGGAGCCGCCCGCCTATTTTACCATGTTCTTGATGTTCACAAACTTATGAAAATCATGTAGCTTCGGAGTGCCTGCGAGTCACGCTGGCATCGTCATCCAGGGGAGCGACCATGTCTCTAGCCACCACCCCGGACGGGGCTGCCGTGAGCGTGTCGGAGCTGAACAAGACCTTCGGCTCGGTCACCGCGTTGGATCGCCTCGAGTTGACCGTGCGAACCGGCGAGGTGCACGGATTCCTCGGCCCGAACGGGGCGGGGAAGTCGACGACCATCCGGATCCTGCTTGGCCTGCTCCGCGCCGATTCCGGCCACGCCGAGGTACTGGGCGGCGATCCCTGGCGCGACGCCGTGCACCTGCACCGCAGGCTCGCCTACGTCCCCGGCGACGTCAGCCTGTGGCCGAACCTGACGGGAGGGGAGGCCATCGACCTGTTCGCGAGGCTGCGCGGTGGTTTCGACCGGCGCAAGCGCGACGAGCTGTGCGAGCGGTTCGATCTCGACCCCACCAAGAAAGGGCGGACCTACTCCAAGGGCAACCGGCAGAAGGTCGCCCTGGTGTCGGCGCTGGCCTCGGACGTCGAGCTGCTCGTCATGGACGAGCCCACCGCGGGACTGGACCCGCTCATGGAGGCCATCTTCGCCGAATGCGTCCGCGAGGCGAACGCGGCAGGAACAACTGTGCTGCTGTCCAGCCACATCCTCGCGCAGGTGGAGGCACTCTGCGACCGGGTCTCGATCATCAGGAACGGCCACATCGTGGAGTCGGGAAGCCTGGACGAGCTTCGTCACCTCACCCGCACCACCGTTATCGCCGAGACGGCACAGCCGCTCACCGACATCGAAGCGGTCACCGGCGTGCACGACGTTGTCCACACCGACGGCAAGGTCCAGTTCGATGTCGACTCCGAACAACTCGACCCCGTGATCGGGCACCTGCACCGCCACGGTATCCGCTCGCTGATCAGCCAACCGCCCACATTGGAACAGCTGTTCATGCGGCACTACGGCGAAGAGTTGGCCGTCAACACGAGCGGGGAATCACAATGAACACGAGCACCGCACCCGCCGTCCGCGCCCGTCACGGCTCGCTCACCGGTACGCCTGCGCTGATCCGGTTCGCGCTGCGCCGCGACCGGGTGCGCATCCCCGCGTGGATCGCCGCGCTCACGCTGGGCACGGTGGCCACGCTCGCCAGCCTCGCCGATCTCTACCCCACCAGCGTTGAGCGACAGGCCATCGCCGAGACCATGGGCACGCCAGCGGGCCTGGCCATGTCGGGACCTGCCGAGTACCTCGCCGACTACAACATCGGCGCGATGATGGGGCACCAGATGCTCGGCTTCACCGCGCTGCTTGTCGCACTGATGAGCGTGCTCATGCTGGTGCGCCACACCAGGGCCGAGGAAGAAAGCGGCAGGGCCGAGCTGGTCCGCGCCGCGGTGGTCGGGCGCCACGCGCACGCGACGGCCGCGCTGGTTGTGGTGATCGCCACCAACCTCCTGCTGGCCGTGGTGATGGGACTCGCACTGGCGGCGACCGGCGCCGAAGGCGTCACCACGGGCGGCTCGCTGCTGTACGGGTTCGCCCACGCCGCGGTCGGCGTCGCCTTCGCTGGGCTCACCATGGTGACCGTGCAGATCACCGAGCACACCAGGGGAGCGGCAGGCATGGGACTGGCCGCCATCGGACTAGCCTACGTGCTGCGAGCGGCAGGCGATGTGGGCGACGGCACGCTGTCCTGGCTGTCCCCCATAGGCTGGGCGCAGGCGACCTTGGTGTACGTAGACGACCGCTGGTGGCCGTTGCTGCTCGCGGCCGGGGTCGCCGCCGTACTCATCGCCGTAGGGGTCGCGCTGAGCACCCGCCGGGATGTCGGCTCGGGGCTGCGCGGGACGCGCGCAGGCAGGCAGGCCGCCTCCGCCGTACTGGGAAACCCGTTCGGCCTGGCAGTACGGCTGCAGCGGGGCCTGCTCATCGGCTTCACCGCCACGCTCGCCCTGCTCGGCATCGCCTACGGCGCCATCCTGAACGAAGTCGAGGACATGCTCACGGCGATCGCGGAGATGGAGCGAGCCCTCGCGGACATCGGCGGCGCCACAGTCACCGAGTCGTTCGCCTCGATGGTCATGATCGTGCTCGCGGTGATCGCCTCGATCTACGTCGTGCTCGCCGCGTCGCGAGGCAGGGCGGAGGAAGCCGACGGCAGGGCCGAGCCGGTTCTCGCCACCGCTGTCTCCCGACACCGGTGGCTCGCCAGCCACATCACGGTCGCCCTGCTCGGCGGGATCGTGGTGCTGGCCGCTGGCGGGTTGGGTTTCGGCATAGCGGGAGCGCTCGCGGTGGATGACAGCGAGCTCATCACCCAGCTCCTCGGCGCCGCCGTGGCGTACTTCCCGGCGTTGTGGGTCACGGCAGGCCTCGCGGTAGCGCTCTACGGCTTGTCACCGAGGCTGACGCCGCTGGCCTGGATCGTGCCGGTGTACGGGTTCCTCGTCGGCTACCTGGGACAGATCCTGCAGTTCCCGGAGTGGATGACCAACCTGTCACCCTTCGGGCACGTTCCCGAGCTACCCGCCGAGGAGTTCTCCGTGCTCCCGCTGGCCTTGCTGCTCGCGGTCGCTGCCGCGCTGCTGGCCATCGGCCTGTCCGCGTTCCGGCAGCGTGACCTGGAGACGGCGTAACCACGGGCAGGCGGCTTCCGTTCAGCTCGGCGGGATGCGCTCGGCGCGGCAGATGAGAGCTGTCGGGGTGGGGCCGATGCGGGTGAGCACTACGCTCGCCTGCTCGGTCCCACCCAGCCGCAACCGGGGCCGTAGCTTGTTGGGATCCACGTCGAGCCCGCGCACCAGGATCTCGACCCTGCCGACCCGCCGCTTGCGCAGCGCCGCGCGTAGCGCTCTCTCGCTGTACTTGCCGTGCTCCAGCACCCGGAACGCGCGCACCCCGGCAGGCGGGGCCTCTCCGGTGAGGTAGGCGATACGGTGATCGAGCTGTCCCAGACCGTGCCGCGCCGCGTACTGCCGCACGAGACCGGCGCGGACGATCGCGCCATCCGGGTCAACGATCCACTCCCCCACCTCCCGCACCGCCGCGTCATCCGGCTCGGTGTCAGTGACCGCTTCACGGGAACCGTCCGAACGCAACACGGTTGCCCTGCGCGAGACCTCGGCGAGCCCGCCCGACCACAGGCACGCTTCCCGTACCTGACCGTCCAGCGAGATGATCTCCACTTCCGCCGCCCACGGAACCACCTCGGGGTCGACCCCGGGGGCACATTTCACCACCAGGTCACGACCGGCGTAGGTGCGCGCGAGCGCATCGAGCGGGGGCGCGAAATCCTCCGGTCGCCACGTTCTCCGGCCGGAACTGTCCCTCCGGCCGGGGTCGGCGACCACGGCTGTTCCTCGCGATACCGGACGCAGCGCGTCAGCCAGCACCACGGCAGGCGCCACCCCGGCTTCGGCGCAGTTGTGCCGCGCCATGGCCAGCCGGACCTCGTCCAGGTCGGAGCCGACGCACCGGCTCGCGGTCCGCGCGAGCGTCACGAGATCGGCACCGATCGAGCAGGTCACATCGTGCACGTCGCGCCCGGCCAGCCGGTCGGCTCGGTACCGCGCGACGTAGTGAGCGCTCGCCTGTTGCAACGCGTCATCGGTCAGCAACCATTCGCCGGGTTCGTCGAGCTTGGCGCGGGCCTTTCTCCGGAGCAGCACGGTCTCGACCACGGCCGCGTACCGATCCCCGACCTTCTCCCGCGCGGCGGCGATGTCCGAGAGCCAGCTCGACGTGCTCAGCTCGAGCTCGTTACAGGCGGCGAGCGCCTGCCGCCCCTCATCCGAGCGAAGGTACTCGACATCCCCTCGCGAGAACCGGTATCCCACGGGCTGATCCTATGTCGCCTCCGTTGCTGGGGCGCGATGCGTCGCGTGGCGGGTATCCAGGACGGCAGTGGCGGCCTCTCACCTCCACTCGATCGATCAGCGCCTCACCGGCCGGTGAAGGACGCCTTCCCTGGGCCGTGCTCGAGGAAGGACCGCATGCCGGTGGACTGGTCCTCGGTCGCCCATAGGGCGGTGAACAGCTGCGTCTCCCACCGCAGCCCACTGGTGAGGTCGACGTCGAGCCCACCGTCGATGGCTGCCTTGGCGGCGCGCAGCGCTATAGCCGGGCCGTTGACGAACTGCTCGGCCCACTCCTTCGCCCTGGTGTACACCTCGTCGGCGGCGACCACCTCGTCGACGATGCCCAGCCGCTGCGCCTCGTCAGCAGCCACGAACCGACCGGTGTACACCAGGTCTTTGGCCGTGCTCGGCCCCACGAGCCTGGTCAGCCGCTGGGTACCGCCCGCACCGGGAATGATGCCGAGCTGGATCTCCGGTTGCCCGACCTTGACGTTATCGCCCGCGATGCGCCGGTCGGCGGTGAGTGCGAGTTCGAGACCGCCGCCGAGTGCGTAGCCGGTAACCGCGGCGACCGTTGGCTTGGGGATGCCCGCGATCAGGCTCATCGTCTCCTGAAGGCCCGTGCCGAACGCCGTCATCTCCGCGTAGGACTTGGCAGCCATCTCCTTGATGTCCGCGCCGCCCGCGAAGGTCTTCTCCCCGCCGTACAGGATGACCGCACGCACGTCGTCGCGCTCGCTCGCCTCCTTGGCGGCACCGGCCAGCTCCTCCTGGATCTGTTCGTTCAGCGCGTTGACCGGCGGGCGTTCGAGGCGAATGGTGCCGACGCCTGCTTCCACCTCGAAACGCACGAACTCTGTCACACGAACCTCCTCTGACGACCATCTGACCCCTTGGCCGGTGTACCGGCCGGTGTGCCGCGACCGGCATGCTCCGCCAGGCAGGTTACCCGCGCGACAGGCAGGCGGTGGACCAACCCCGTTCGAACGGGACCCGATGGAGCCGGTCACGCCACACGCTCAGCGCCTGCGTGCGAAGTACCGGTCACCGGACCGTTCGAGCAACAGGTCCTGCCCGAACGTCTCTGACAGCGACTCGCTGGTCAGCACGTCATCGATCAGCCCGGCAGCCACCGCACGGCCATCGCGCAGCAGCAACGCGTGGGTGAAGCCCGGCGGGATCTCCTCGACATGGTGGGTCACCAGCACCGTCGCCGGGGCGTCCGGATCCCCGGCGAGCACCGACAGCTGGCCGACCAGATCCTCGCGCGCTCCCAGATCGAGCCCGGCCGCGGGCTCATCGAGCAACAGCATCTCCGGGTCGGTCATCAGCGAGCGCGCGATCAGCGTACGCTTGCGCTCCCCCTCGGAGAGGGTGCCGAACGGTCGGTCCGCCAGGTGCGCGACACCGAGAGCATCGAGCATCTGATGGGCGCGGTGAACGTCCATCTCCTCGTAGCTCTCGCGCCAACGTCCCACCACCGCGTAGCCGGCGCTCATGACCACGTCTCGCGCCGTCTCGTCGCCGGGGACCCGCCCGTTCAGGGCGGTGGAGGTGAATCCGATCCGGGGTCGTAGCTCGAACACGTCGGTCCGACCGAGCCGTTCCCCCAGCACGTGCACCGTCCCGACCGAGGGATGGAGCTCGGCTGCGGCCAAGCGCAACATCGTCGTCTTGCCCGCGCCGTTCGAGCCGAGTACGACCCACCTCTCGTCCAGCTCCACCGACCAGTCGAGGTCGGCGAGCAGGTGGGTGTCACCGCGCCGCACCCCGACCCCGTCCATGTGCACCACCAGGTCGTTGAGATCAACCAACGGGTCCCGCCTTCCGTCTCGCGACTCCGGTTCGAGGGTGTGGCCCGACACGTTCCGCTCGAGCCACGTCCCGGTGTCTTATACAACGTCGGGTCATTCTCCCGCCCGTCACCCACAGTCTGTCGGATCACACCACGACCACTTTGCCCAACTCCGATGGAGTAGTGAGGAGCTCGTGGTGCGGCAGCACTCGCACCGTGTAACCGAGCGAACCGGCATGCGGCAGCGGCACCCGCGCGGCGAACCGGCCGTCACCGACGTGTTCCATCGACGCCGTGACCACGTCGTACAGTTCGTCGGCGTCACCGACCTTGCCGACAACGGCCTGCACGTCGACCTCGGAAGGTGACAGTCCAGCGAGGTCGACTGTGGCGTCCACACGGACCGGTGCGCCGACAACCAGCTCGCCCGCGTCATCGGTGCCGAACTCGGTCTCGATCACCCGGACATGGTGCCACCGCTGCTCCAGCCGTTCACGGTAACGTGCCACGGATCGTGCTCCCTCATGGTCGTGACCGTTCGCGGCGGCCACGGCGGCCGCGGCGGGCAGGTAGTACTGCTCGACGTACTCGGTCACCATGCGGGAAGCCTGCACTCTCGGTCCGAGGGTGGCCAGGGTGTGCCGCACCATCGACATCCACCCCGACGGCACCCCATCGGCATCGCGCTCGTAGAACAGCGGTGCGATGCGCTGGCCGAGCAGATCGTACAGCGCGGCGGCCTCGAGGTCGTCCCGGCGCAGCGGGTCGGACACACCGTCAGCGGTGGGGATCGCCCAACCGTTCTTCCCGTCGTAGCTCTCGTCCCACCAGCCGTCCTTGATGGAAAGGTTGAGCCCGCCGTTGAGCGCCGATTTCATCCCCGAGGTACCGCAGGCCTCCAGCGGGCGGGTGGGGTTGTTCAGCCACAGGTCACAGCCCCAGTACAGGTACCGTGCCAACGACATGTCGTAGTCCGGCAGGAACACGATCCGGTGCCGCACGGCCGGATCGTCGGCGAACCGCACCACCTGCTGGATCAGCGCCTTGCCGCCCTCGTCCGCCGGATGCGACTTGCCCGCGACCACCACCTGGATCGGTCGCTCCTCGTCGAGCAGCCGCTCGCGGAGCCGGTCGGGGTTTCGCAGCATCAGCGTCAGGCGTTTGTACGTCGGCACCCGGCGCGCGAAACCGACGGTAAGCACCTCCGGATCGAAGACCTGGTCGGTCCACCCCAGTTCCAGCGCGGAGGCGCCGCGCTGCAACCAGGAGGCACGCACCCTGCGCCGCACCTCATCGACCAGCCGCCTGCGCAGGGTGCAGCGCAGCTCCCACAGTTCGCGATCGGTCACTGAGTCGAGCCGGTCGGCGTCGCCCTCACCGTCCCCGCCGAGCAACGCGCGCAGCTCCCGCGCCAACCAGGTCGGTCCGTGCACACCGTTGGTCACCGAGGAGATCGGGATCTCCTCGGTGGGAAAGCCCGGCCAGAGACTGGTGAACATGCGGCGCGAGATCTTCCCGTGCAGCGCCGAGACGCCGTTGGCGCGCTGCGCGAGCCGCAATCCCATGTGCGCCATGTTGAACAGCCCGGGGTTGCGCTCCTCCCCGAGCTTGATGACCTGCTCGGCGTCGATGCCGGGGAGGAGCTTCCCGTCACCGAAGTAGCGCTGGATCTGCTCAAGCGGGAAGCGATCGATCCCGGCGGGCACCGGGGTGTGCGTGGTGAACACCGTCCCCGCACGCACCGCCTGCACGGCCTCGTCGAAGGCCAGCCCGTACCGGGTGATCAATTCGTGCGCCCGTTCGAGACCGAGGAAGCCCGCATGCCCCTCGTTGGTGTGGTACACCTCGGGACCCGAGTGGCCCGTCAGCGCGCAGTAGCGACGTACCGCGCGGACCCCGCCGATGCCGGCGAGGATCTCCTGGCGGATCCGGTGCTCCGAGTCTCCCCCGTACAACCGGTCGGTCACGCCACGCAACTCGTCGTCGTTGCTGTCTACATCAGAATCGAGCAGCAGCAGCGGCACCCTACCGACCTGCGCGATCCACACCTGGGCCGCCAGCTGCCGGTCACCGGGCATGGCGAGGGTGACGTGGGCGGGCTCACCGGACGGTTCGGTGAGCAGTTCCAGCGGCAGCCCGCTGGGATCGATGACCGGGTAGTGCTCCACCTGCCAGCCGTCGGTGGACAGCGACTGCCTGAAGTATCCCGAGCGGTAGAACAGCCCCACCCCGATGAGTGGCACGCCGAGGTCGGAGGCAGCCTTGAGGTGGTCGGCGGCCAGCACGCCCAGCCCGCCGGAGTAGTTCGGCAATGCCTCGGTGACGCCGAACTCCATCGAGAAGTACGCGATGCACTCCGGCGCCGTGCCGCCGGTAGCGCCGCTGGCGCGTTCGGTCGCCACGCGCTGGTACCAGCGTGGTTCGCACAGGTAGGTCTCCAGGTCTCCGACGGCGGCGTGCGCGCGCGCCACGAAATCCGGGTCGGCCGCGAGCCGTTCCAGCTTGGCGGGCGGCAGCTCGGTGAGGATCCGGAGCGGGTCACCCCCGACCTGCTCGGCCAGTTCGGGATCCATCGAGGCGAACAGGTCCCTGGTTGCGGGATGCCAGGTCCAGCGCAGGTTGGTCGCGAGCCTGCTCAGGCCGGCCAGCGGTTCCGGGATGCTGGCGCGCACGGTGAACCGTCGGACTGCTCTCATGACCGCCGAGCCTAGTGCCCGTTCCCCGTCGCGTGCTGGGTATGTCCCGTGCTGGGTATGCTGCCTCACCAGCACCCAGCTGGCGGGAACACTGTGGGGGGCCGATGACGGGACGGCGGAGACAACGAGCGGTACGGGTCCTCGCGTTACTCGCGGTGGCCGCTGTCGCGCTCACCGCCTGCGGGGACGAGCCGACCGCGGGTGAGGCGATCACCGAGGGGGACATCGCGGGACTTCCGGTGACCCACTTTCCCAGTGGGCTCGCCGACGACGCGCCGGAGCCGGAGATCGACGTCGACAACGTCACAGACTCCGAGGCGGACGGGCTGGCGACCGCCGCGAGCGAGGATCTGACCCGCTACTGGTCGGATGCGTTACCCGCTTACTTCCGCACCGTCTTCGAGCCCGTCGAGCGGCTGCTGTCCTACGACCCGGACACCGACGACTTCACGGTGTGCGGCCAGAGCGTGCGGGGCGAGGTCAACGCCTTCTACTGCCCGGCGGCGGACACGCTCGGGTGGGACAGGGAATCGCTGTTCCCGCTGCTGCACGACCAGTTCGGGCCGATGGGCATCGTGACGGTGATGGCTCACGAGTACGGCCACGCGGTGCAGCACCGGATCGCCGAACGCGCCGGGATCTCGGCGAACACCCCGACCATCGTCAAGGAGCTGCAGGCCGACTGCTTCGCGGGCAACTACTTCCGCTGGCTGGCCGAGGGGTCGAGCGACTTCTTCGAGCTCTCCACTTCGGAAGGCGTCAACCAGGCGCTCAGCGCGCTGCACTTCGTCAGGGACGCACCCGGCGATCTGCGCCACGACATCGCGGCCCACGGCACGGGCTTCGACCGCACCTACGCGTTCCAGCTCGGGTTCGAGAAGGATCCCACCTCCTGCGCGGACATCGACGAGCACACGGTCGACGAGCGGTCCACCCAGTTCGCCTTCAGCGAGCAGGACACACGCCGGGGTGACGTGCCCATCACCGCGGAGACCATCGAGCTGGCTACGGAAAGCCTCGACGCGGCGTTCGCCGACACCGCGGCCGCACGTCCCAGGGTGGTGATCTCCGAGGACGGCTCGTGCCCTGACGGTTCGGGAACCCCGCCCGCCTCGTACTGCCCGGACACCAACACGGTCTCCATCGAGTTGTCCGGCCTCGCCGCCCTCGGCGAACCCATCGATCAGCGCGCCGCCTGGTCCGGGGAACCGATCGCGGGGTTCGGCGACTTCGCCGCCTTCGCGGTGCTGGCTTCGCGCTACGCCATGGGCCTCCAGCGAGCGAACGGGCAGTCGCTCCACGAGACGGGAGCAGGGCTGCGCGCGGCATGCTACGTCGGATCCTGGGCGGCATTCGCCACTGAGCCACGGGCCGACGATCGGATCCTGCGGCTGTCACCAGGCGACCTCGATGAAGCCATCCTCGAGATGCTGCAGCCCGAGAGCCTGATCGCCGCGAACGTCGAGGGCGTGCCTGCCCCGGCCGGATTCACCCGGGTGGAGGCACTTCGGGTGGGCTTCACGGAGGGCGCGGGCAGCTGCCCCGCGACGTTCGAATAGCGCTGACGCTGGTCAGCGACCAGCACCCCGAAAAGCCGCGCCGAGCAGGCAGAATCCGTCCTCTTCGCGCTCCTGCCATCGCTTGACGCGTAACCTTACCGTGACGCACACTGTTGCGTAGTACCCAACAGTTGAGTACTACGCAACGAATCCGGCTCGACGTTACCACCCGTCACCATGCGTTAGGAGGCACCATGGCCGAGGTCCTCGACCCGCGAGTCACCGCTGCAGCCGCCGACCAGCCCGCGCAGAAGGTGGTCGAGACGCCTGCGGTCATGCTCTATACGCGGCTACGGAAGTCCCCTTACTTTTGGAAGTCGCGCGCGCACGGCGTGGCGGCCTACAGCGTGTACAACCACACCTACCACCCCCGGCACTACGGTGACCCGGTCGGCGAGTACTGGGCGCTGCTGAACGGCGTCACGATCTGGGACGTCGGAGTGGAACGCCAGCTGCAGATCTCCGGGCCGGACGCGTTCGACTTCACCAACATGCTGATCCCCCGCGACCTGTCCAAGTGCGCCGTCGGCCAGTGCAAGTACGTGTTCATCACCGCCCCGGACGGCGGCATCATCAACGACCCCGTGCTGCTGCGGCTGGACAGCGACCGCTTCTGGCTGTCGCTGGCCGACAGCGACGTCCGCCTGTGGGCGATGGGCCTGGCGCACGCGGGCGGCTGGGACGTCGACATCGCCGAGGTCGACGTCGCGCCCATCCAGGTACAGGGACCGAAGTCCCGCGAGGTCATGGTCGACCTGTTCGGCGAGTCGATCCTGGACGTGCCCTACTACTACCTGCGCGACTACACGCTCGACGGCATGGACGTCGTGGTCAGCCGCACCGGATACACCGCAGAGCTCGGCTACGAGATCTACCTGTACAACGCGAGCAGGGACGCGGGGCGGCTGTGGGACGCCGTCTGGCAAGCCGGTGAGCCCCACGGCATGCGGCCGATCGGCCCGTGCCACATCCGTCGCATCGAGGCGGGGATGCTCTCCTACGGCTCCGACATCACCCTCGACACCAACCCCATGGAGGTCGGATACGACTACAAGTGGATGGTCGACCTGGAGCAGGAGGCCGACTTCATCGGCAAGGACGCCCTGAAGCGGGTCCGCGAGCAGGGTGTCTCGCGCATCATGGTCGGCGTCGAGATCGACGGCGAACCGCTTGGCACCTACAACGACGGTTCGATGATCGAGCGATTCGGCGTGCTGGACGCCGACGGCTCCGAGGTCGGTAGCGTCACGAGCGCGTGCCACTCGCCGCGGTTGGAGCGCAACATCGGGCTGGCCATGGTGCCGGTCGAGCTCAGCGCACTGGGCACCAAGGTCGGTATCGAGACGCCGAGCGGCCTGCGTAACGGTCTTGTGGTCGAGAAGCCGTTCGTCGATCCGCGCAAGCAGACCCCGAAGGGGTGAGAGAGCCAACCAACCGACTGATTCGAAAGGCCGACCATGGCACAGCCCACTTCCCGGCTTCGCCCGCGGCAGGCGAAAGCCACGCTGCTCGACCAGCCGCGCTATGAGCTCATGCCGATTTCCGGTGTGATGGATCAGGCCGCCACGCTGCCGCCCGGTGCCGTGGTGACGGTGACCTCCTCGCCGCGCCAGGGTGCGGCGGCCACCGTGGACCTGGCGGTGCAGCTGGCCGAGCGGGGGCTGCGCGCCGTGCCACACCTCGCGGCACGGCAGCTCCACGACCGCGAGGAACTGATCACGATCCTGGACCGACTCGAAGCGGCGGGCATCGACAACGTGTTCGTCGTCGGCGGCGACGCCGCGGAGCCCGCTGGCCCGTATCCCGACGGGTTGACGCTGCTCGAGGCGATCGCCGCGCTCGGCAGGCTGCCTCGTCATGTGGGGATACCATCCTATCCCGACGGGCACCACGCGATCGACGACGCCACACTGCTGACCGCGCTGAAGAGCAAGCAGCTTTACGCGACCTACACGGTCAGCCAGATGTGCTTCGACGCGGCGAGGATCGGCCGCTTCAGCCGTGCCCTGCGCGGACAGGGCATCACGCTGCCGATCTACGCGGGCATTCCCGGCGTGGTGGACATGGCCAAGCTGTTGCGGGTGAGCTTGCGTATCGGGGTCGGCGACTCGGTTCGCTTCCTGCGCGGCAACAAGGCGGCCGCAGGCCGCCTGATCAGGCCGCGCGGTTACCGGCCGGACGGCCTCGTGCGCAAGCTGGGTGCCCAGGTACGCGAAGGCAAGGCGGATCTCGCGGGTCTGCACATCTACACGTTCAACCACATCGACGCGACCGTGCGATGGACGCACGGCAACCGGCGCCGGGTGGCGTCCTGATCACAGAGAGGGGGTTCGCCATGGCCATGCCGAATGATCTCGAGATCTCGCGGCACACTGTGCTCAAGCCGATCGGTCGCGTCGCAGCCGACATCGGTATCGCCGAGCACCTGGTCGAGCCGTACGGCAGGAATGTAGCCAAGATCTCGCTGGATGCCATCGGCGAGCGTGACGGCACGCGACGCGCCCGGTACGTCGTGGTCACCGCGATCACCCCGACACCGCTCGGCGAAGGTAAGACCACCACAACGGTCGGTCTGGGCCAGGCCTTCGATCACCTGGATCAGCGGGCGGTCATCGCGATCCGCCAGCCGTCCATGGGCCCGACGTTCGGCATCAAGGGCGGCGCGGCAGGTGGCGGCTACGCGCAGGTGGCCCCGATGGAGGCGCTCAACCTCCACCTCACCGGCGACATGCACGCCGTAACCGCGGCGCACAACCTGCTGGCCGCCATGCTCGACAACCACCTGCACAAGGGCAACGCCCTCGGCATCGACCCCCACACGATCACCTGGCGACGGGTCATCGACTCCAACGACAGGGACCTGCGGCAGATCGTGACCGGGCTCGGGGGCAAAGCCGACGGCACACCGCGGCAGACAGGTTTCGACATCACCGCAGCGAGCGAGGTCATGGCGATCCTCGCGCTGTCGACTTCACTGGCCGACCTGCGGCAACGGCTGGGCAGGATCGTCGTCGGCTACGACCACGACGGGCAGCCGGTCACCGCAGAGCAGCTCAAGGCGGCGGGCGCGATGTGCGTGATCCTTCGCGAGGCGATCAAACCGAACCTGATGCAGACGATCGAGCACACCCCCGTGCTGGTGCACTGTGGCCCGTTCGGCAACATCGCGCACGGCAACTCCTCGATCGTCGCGGACCGGATCGGCATCCGCGACACCGACTACCTGATCACCGAGGCAGGCTTCGGCGCCGACATGGGTGCCGAGCGGTTCTTCAACATCAAGTGCCGCACCTCCGGCATGGCCCCGGACGCCGCGGTGATCGTGGCGACCGTCCGGGCGTTGAAGGCACACTCGGGCAACTACCGGATCTCCGCGGGTCGCCCGCTGCCCGACGAGTTGCTCGCCGAGAATCCGGACGATGTCCGCGTGGGTGCTGCGAACCTGCGCAAGCAGATCGCCAACATCCGCGCGCACGGAGTGACGCCGGTGGTCGCGATCAACGCTTTCCCCACCGACCACCCCAGCGAGCGGCAGGCCATCATGGACGTCGCAGCCGAGGAGGGGGTCCGGGCGGCCACCAGCACGCACTTCACCGAGGGCGGTAAGGGGGCCGTGGAGCTCGCCGACGCGGTGGCCGAGGCCTGCAACGAGCCCGCGGACTTCCGGCTGCTCTACGAGGACGACCTCCCTCTTGTGGACAAGATCGACCGCATCGCCAGGGACGTGTACGGCGCGGACGGGGTGGACATTTCCCCCGCGGCGCAGCGGCAGCTGGCCACCTACGAGCGGTGTGGCTACGGCATGTTGCCGGTGTGCATCGCCAAGACCCACCTGTCGCTGTCGGCCGATCCTGCGCTGAAGGGGGCACCGACCGGCTGGCGCCTGCCGGTGCGCGAGGTGCGGGCCTCCGTGGGCGCCGGGTTCATCTACGCGATCTGCGGCGAGATGCGGACCATGCCGGGTCTGTCCTCCGCGCCCGCAGCGGAGCAGATCGACATCGACGACGCGGGCCAGATCGTGGGGTTGTCGTAGCGAAGGCCGATCGTCGTGCGTGGACACGATCAGATCGGCACGAGCGTGGTCGCCGGGAATGAGCGGGCCGTCCCCGTGCCAGTGGCCGGTCGCCTCCGGAGCGCGCTCGCCGTGAAGAGATCATGGTAGTTTCTTTATATGCAACCGTTGCGTATTATGCTCTGATATATCTATGATGTATGTATGCGCCCCGTCACACCACAGCAGCCGTCAGGCAGGTACCACCTGCCTGACCTGGTGACCCTTGAACCGGGGGCACGGAGTGTCAGCAGTCTCAGCGAGAAGGCCTACTACCTCCTCCGCGACAAGCTGATCACACTCGACCTGCCGCCAGGGGCCACGATCGACGAGCGTGCACTGCAAGCCGAACTGGGCGTCGGCAGGACCCCTATCAGGGAGGCCTTACGCAGGTTGGCCGATGACCGGTTGGTCCACGTGGCACCGCGCCGCGGCATGTTCGTCAGCCACGTCCACCTCGGGGACCTCAGCGCCATCAGCGAGGTCCGCATCGAGCTCGAATCCTATGCCGGGTACCTGGCCGCTACCCGCATCACCGCTGCCGATCGGGACGCGATGCACAGCATGCTCACGGAGCTCGACGATGATCACGCGGCGAGCGATCATCGGGAGTTGATCCAACTCGACCTGCGCACCCACCGCCTGGTGCACCGGGCTACACAGAACGCCTACCTGGCGGCCACGCTCGAGGAATACTACGTCCACAGTCTACGGATTTGGTTCCTCGCGCTCGACCGACTCCCCCGGCTCGACCGTGCCGTGCACGAGCACCGCGAGCTACTGGAAACCGTGCTGGACGGCAATCCGCGAGCCGCCGAGCAATGCCTTCGCAAACACGTCGCCGGATTCGAAGGCGAGATACGGGCAGTGCTCTAGCCGGCTGGTGCACTGTCACCGACCAGCACCCGACAGCTCCATACCGCTCCGAACCCTTCGCCGTCCCGCGATCGTCGATAGGAGACGCCATGACCACCGCGAAAACGCTGCCCGACCGAGCCGACGTCGTCGTGATCGGCGCGGGGATCGTCGGGAACTCGCTCGTCCACCACCTGGCTCAGCTCGGCTGGCGCAGCATCGTGCTGCTCGACAAGGGGCCGCTGCCCGATCCCGGTGGCTCCACGGGCCACGCCTCCAACTTCTGCTTCCCGGTTGACCACTCCAAGGAGATCACCGCCTTGACGGTGGACTCCATGCACCAGTACGAGAAGCTCGGCACGCTGACCGCCTGCGGGGGGATCGAACTCGCGCGTAACGCCAGCCGGGTGGACGAGCTCCACCGGCGCATGGCCTCGGCCAACGCCTGGGGTGTGCACGCCGAGCTGATCACCCCGGCGAAGGTGGCCGAGCTCGTGCCGTTCATCGACCCGAGCGTGATCCAGCTCGGTTTCTGGGAACCCTCGGCGGCCGTGGTCGACCCGTTACAGTCCGGCGCACTGATGCGGGAACAGGCCAACGCGCTCGGTGCGCTGACCATCTCGGCCAACACCGAAGTGCTCGACATCAGCGTCACCCGGGGGCGGTTCGACCAGGTACGAGCGGTGCACACCGATCGTGGCGACATCGAGACCGACACCGTGGTCGTCGCATGTGGAGTGTGGAGCGCGCGTATCGCCGCCATGGCGGGTGCGCGGCTGCCGCTGACCCCGGCGGTGCACCAGATGATCGACGTCGGGCCGATCCCGGAGTTCGCCGAAACCCACACCGAGGTCGCCTACCCGCTCATCCGTGACATGGACCCGCTGATGTACGAGCGGCAGAGCGGCGCCGACCTCGAGATCGGTTCCTACGCGCACCGCCCGATCCTGCACGACGCCGACGACATCCCGTCGCTCGAAGCCGCACAGCTGTCCCCTACCCAGCTACCGTTCACCAGCGACGACTTCGACCAGCAGATGGAGGACGCGCTGGAGCTGTTCCCCGGCATCCTCAACGCTCCCGGAGCGGGCATCCGGCACGCCATCAACGGCCTGCTGTCGGTCACCCCGGACGGTAGCCCGCTGCTCGGCGAGACGCCCGAGGTGAAAGGGCTGTGGTCGGCGGCAGCTGTGTGGATCAAGGAAGGGCCCGCGGTGGGCAGGATGCTGGCACAGTGGATGACCGACGGTACCACCGAGATCGACCTGCACGGCGCCGACGTCGCCCGCTTCTACCCGAACCAGCGGACCGCCACGCACGTGCGTGCCCGCGCGGAGGAAGGCTACAACAAGATCTACGGGATCGTGCACCCGAACGAGCAGTGGGCCTCCAACCGCGGGCAGCGCCGCTCCCCCTTCTACCCGCGCGAGGTCGAACGCGGGGCGGAGTTCTTCGAGGTCGGCGGTTGGGAACGTCCACACTGGTACGAGTCCAACGCCCCGCTGCTCGACGAGTTCGCCGACCGGATCGCCGAGCGTCCGCACGAGTGGGACTCGCGGTGGTGGTCGCCGATCATCGACGCCGAACACCTCGCCATGCGCGAGCGGGTCGCCGCGATCGACCTGAGTGCTTTCGCCCATTTCGACGTCTCCGGCCCCGGCGCGCTCGCCTACCTGGAGCGGATGGCGATGGCCCAGGTCGACAAGCCCGTCGGCAAGGTCATCTACACGCCGATCCTGGACTACCGGGGCGGCTTCCGCAGCGATCTGACGATCGTGCGGCTCGGCGAGGAATCCTTCCGCGTCATCACCGGCGGCGCCGACGGGGCGCGCGACAGGAAGTGGTTCACCGACCACCTGCCCGCCGACGGTTCGGTCGCCTTCGCCGAGCTGACCTCGGCTGTGTGCACGCTGGGTCTCTGGGGCCCACGTGCGCGCGAGGTGCTGTCCGCGGTCACTGAGGAGGACGTCTCCGCAGAGGCGTTCGGGTTCGGCACCGCGCGGCACATCACGGTGGACGGGGTGCCGGTGCTCGCGCTGAAGATCTCCTACGTCGGCGACCTCGGCTGGGAGCTCCACGCTCCGTTCGATCAGGGCCTGCGGCTGTGGGACGCGATCTTCACGGCAGGTGCCGAGCACGGCATCGTGCCTGCGGGCATCGGCGTGTACGGCACCACCGGCAGGCTCGAGAAAGGCTATCGGCTGATGGGGGCCGAGCTGGAGGCCGAGTACGACCCGGTCGAGGCGGACCTGGCGCTGCCGAAGGTGAAGTCGGCCGACTTCAATGGCAAGGAGGCCTACGTCGCCGCCCGTTCCCACCAACCGGCTGCCCTGCTGTGCACACTGACCGTCGACGACCACACCGGCACCTCGGGCAACGTCGGCACTACCCGCTACCCGCAGCCCCACTCGCCGGTGCTGACCAGCTCGGGTGAGCGGATCGTGGACAGCAAGGGCAGGGGAGCCTACGTCACCAGCGCGGGCTCGGCTCCCTCGCTCGGTACGTACCTGCTGATGAGCTACCTGCCCCCGTTCCACGCCGTTGAGGGAACCAAGCTGCTCGTCGAGTACTTCGGCGAGCACTACCCGGTCACCGTGGCGCGTGTCGGTAGGACGCCGCTGTTCGATCCAGAAGACCGGCGCATGAAGGCATGAAAGGGGCCAGGCCATGGATGTACTGGTATGTGTCAAGCGGGTGCCCGCGCCGGGCGGGAAGCTCCTGCTGACCGAGGACGGCCTGAGCGTGGACACCCGTCACCTCGGGTTCACCATCGGCCCGCACGAGGAATGCGCCGTTGAGGAGGCGATCCGCATCGCGGCCGAGCACGGCGGCAGCGTCACGGTGCTCAGCGCGGGCCCGCCCGAGACCGAGGAGCAGTTGCGCTACGCGCTGTCCATGGGCGCCGATCACGGGGTACTGGCCGAGGTCGGTGCGACGGAACTCGACCCGGAGGCCACCGCCGCGGCACTGGTGGAGACCATCCGCACGCTCGAGTCCGAGAGCAAGCCCTTCGACCTGGTGCTGTTCGGCAACGAGACCGCCGATGCCGGGCACTATCAGGTCGGGGTCAGGGTGGCCTGCGCGCTCGGGCTGCCGATAGTCGGCGGGATCAAGGGAATCGAGCTCGTCGGTGGCCAGGCTCGAGTGCAGCTGAAGCGCGACGTCTCCGACGGGGTGGAGGTCTACGATACCCCGTTGCCTGCGGCGGCCGCTGTGAAGGAAGGCCTGAACCTGCCCCGCTACCCGAGCATCAAGGGCCGTCTCCGGGCCAAGAAGGCACCGCTGCGCACGCTGCGGCCGACCCCGGAGCCCGGCGGGTTGCGGACCGTCCGGCTGCGCCAGCCCCCCGAGAAGGAACACGCGACCGTGGTGCTCGGCCATGGTGCCGAAGCCGCCGAGGCCGTGGTCGACGTGCTGGCCGAGAAAGGATTGGTGTGAGCCATGCTGCTGGTCGTCGTCGAGGAGCAGGCCGGATCCCTCTCCGGCGGGTCGCTGGAAGCCGTCAGCTGCGCCAGGGAACTCGCCGAGGGCAGCGCCGAGGCGCTGCACGCGGTCGCGTTCGCGGAGAACACCGACCATGCCGCCGACCTGGCCGCGCCGCTGTCGAAGTACGGGGTGGCCGCGCTGCACCTGCTGACCGGTGAGGCGATGGCGGAGTACTGCCCCGAACTGTGGGGACGGGCCATTGCTGAACTGATCGAGCACACCGACGCCACCGGCCTCGTCGGTCCCGCCTCGGACCGGGGCAACGAGCTGCTCGCGCACGCGGCCGCGCGCACCGGGCAGCCGTTCGCCAGCAACTGTGTGGCCGTCGAGCCCGGTGAAGTGTGGACACTGACCCGGCTACGCGGCGGCGGGATCCTGCTGGAAGACGCCGAGCTGTCCGGCCAGGTGAGGATCGTCAGCCTGGCTCAGGGAGCCGTGGAGCCGGTCGAGGCCGCCACCACGCACGAGGTCGCGGTGCGGGAGTTCACCCCCACGCTGGGCGAGTCCCTGCCCCACAGCAGCCTCGCCGAACGCACCAGCAGGGGCTCGGGCATCACCCTGGCCACCGCCCCTGTGGTGGTCTCCGGCGGTCGCGGTGTCGGCAGCGCGGAGGGCTTCGCCGCGCTCGAGGAGCTGGCGGAACTGGTCGGCGGCGCGGTGGGATGTTCGCGCGTGGCCACCAACAACGGGTGGCGCCCGCACAGCGACCAGGTCGGCCTGACGGGCACCAAGATCGCTGCGGACCTCTACATCGCCTGCGGGATCAGCGGCGCCACCCAGCACTGGGTGGGGTGCATGGGCGCCAAGACTATCCTCGCGATCAATACCGACCCGGAGGCGCCGCTGGTCAGCCGCGCCGACTACGCGGTGATCGGAGATGTGCACGATGTGCTGCCAGCGGTGGTAGAGAGGGTGCGGGCCCGCCGGGAGGCCGCTGCGAGCTAGCGTGCTCACCTCCTCGGACAACGGCTCCGTAACCCTCGTGCGGCTGCGTGTGCTTGACGTCAATTCCTTGCTGCCCACGATGTAGACTTGCAAGCCGTGGATATCACCAACGACGACCGTGCACCTGGCCGCGTCCAGTCCGTCGAACGGGCGGTGACCATCCTCGAGTTTCTCGCCGCGAACGGGTGGTCCGGGGTCACAGACGTCGGGAACGCTCTCGGTGTCCACAAATCGACGGCGTTCCGGTTGTTGAACACCCTGGAAGGCCGCGGCCTCGTCGAACAACATGTCGACAGCGGCAAGTACCGCCTCGGCTTCGGGCTGCTCCAACTCGCCCACGCGGTGACCGTGGGCCCCGACATCCGCAGGCAGGCGCAGCCGGGATGTGAGTGGCTGGCACAGCACACCGATGAGACGATCACGCTGTCGGTGTGCGAGGAGCACGAATCGGTCACCATCGATCAGATCGTGTCCACCTCCACGGTGGCCAGCCGGAGCTGGCTCGGCAGGCGGATTCCGCTCCACGCCGCGGCGTCCGGCAAGATCTTCCTCGCCTCGATGCCCGAGGAGGAGTTCGAGGAGGTGATCAAGGGCCCGCACGAACGGTTCACCGAGGGCACCATCACCGACCCCCGGTCGCTACGCGAGGACATCGAACGGTCCCGCTCCAACGGCTACGCCACCACAGCCGAGGAGTTCGAGGAGGGGTTGAGCTCGATCGCCGCCCCTGTCCTGGGATTCGAAGGCGACGTGGTCGCTGCCATCAGCATCTCCGGCCCGACCTACCGCCTGGACGGCGAGCGCCTGGCCGAATTCGCCCCCCTGATCCTGGAAGCAGCAGCCCAGGCATCGGCGGGCTTCACCTACGAGTGGCACGGCCACACAGCCACCGCGACGGACATGTCCGGCGAGGGCGGGCAGGCGTAGGTGGTGAGCCGAAGGGCCCCTTCGGTACATATCCAGTACCGGAGGGTCCCTTCGGCTCACCACCTGCGCGCTAGAACAGGGCGCTTGCCAGGTCCCTGCGCGCCTTGAGAACCCGCTCGTCGTTCGGGTCGAACAGCTCGAACAGCTCGACGAGGTGGTTGCGTACCCGGTCCCGATCGTCCCCCGCAGCGCCGCGGATGGTCCTGATAAGCCGGTCGAATCCCTGCTCGACCTGCTGCTGTGCCACCGCGAGGTCTGCCGCGGCCAGCTGCGCATCGATGTCACCAGGATCGGCGTCGGCGCGGGCGACGACCTGCGGGTCGATGCCCGAGGTGCGGGCGAGGAAGCGGGTCTGCCGCAGCGCGGCCACCGCCTCCTCGTTGTTCGGCTCGGCCTCGACGATCCGCTGGTAGGCCGCCTCCGCGGCGGCGAAGTCACCGCGTGCCAGTGCGTCCTCAGCCTCGGTGAACCGGGGATCCTCCTGCTCGTCCTGCTCCGCACCCTGCTGCGCGGCCTGCTCGGCGGCCGCGATACCGGGCAGCTTGTCCCGCAGCGCGTCGAGCAGCGTATTCAGCCAATTGCGGATCTCCTGCTCGCCGAGCGCCCCGCTGAACGCGTCCACCGGCTGGCCGCCTGCGACGGCGATCACCGTGGGCAGCGACTGGGCGCCGAACAGCTGCGCGATGCGCTGGTTGGCGTCGACATCGACCTTGGCGAGTACCCAGGAGCCGCCGTACTCGGCAGCGAGCTTCTCGAGCACCGGGCTCAGTTGTTTGCAAGGCTGACACCAGTCGGCCCAGAGATCGACCACGACCAGGGTGTTCCTGGACCGGTCCACCACCTCGGCCTGGAACGTCGATTCGGTGACATCGACGACCACACCACCGGCTGGCGCGGCATCCTGCGCCCCGCCACTGCCCGGCGTACCCTGCTGACGCGCCGCGTCAGCGCGTTGCTTGAGGCCGGAGAGGTCCACCGCACCCGACAGCGCGGCCGCGGCCGCTTGCTGGTTCGCTTGCCTACCTTGTTGTCCACCTGGCTGTCCACCTGCTTGTGTCACGATCCCATCGTGACACGGATGACCACGCCGGATCCTGCGAGGTCGCGGCGACGGCGAACCGGGATCCACCGGAATCCGAGCAGCCCTCTCCTTCGCTGGTAGTTTCAGGCGTATGGACCGCAGCCCGCTCCCGTTCGACCCCATCGCTCGGGCCGCCGAGCTGTGGGAGGAGCAGATCGGCCCGTCGACGACGATGGCGGCCGTCACCGGCATCATGCGCGTGCAGCAGATCATCCAGACCGCGGTCGATACCGCGCTGAAACCGCACGGATTGACGTTCGCCCGGTACGAAGCGCTCGTGTTGCTGACCTTCGCCCGACGCTCCAGCCTGCCCATGCGAGTGATGGGTGAGCGGTTGCAGCTGCACCCCACCAGCGTCACCAACATCGTCGACCGGCTCGAGCGGGACGGACTGGTGGTGCGCAAACCGCACCCCACCGATCGCCGTACCACCCTCGTCGAGATCACCGAGGAGGGCCGCCTGCGCCGCAAGCAGGCAACCACGGCCGTCAACGAGATCGACTTCGGGCTGCACGGGCTCACCCACCGGCAGACCGAGCAGCTCATCGACCTGCTCACCCGGGTGCGCAAGGCTGCGGGCGACTTCCGTTCCTGACGCGCGACAACCCGCCACCGAGGTCCGGCGGCTCCGGCCGTGGTCACACTGCCAGGGCTGAGGGCCCGCCTTAGCTGTCACCCTCGCAGGCGTTGCGGAGGTTGGTGAACGCCTTGGCGATGGCATCGCCGAGCCCACCGACCTCACCGAGCACCTGCGGGTCCGCGAGCACCCCGATCCGCACACTGCCGCGGTAGACGGTGACCGCCACGGACAGTGCCTGACCGAGTGCCAGCGGAGCCAGTGGCCAGATCTGCCGCAGCCGGGCACCGTCCAGAGCTAACGGCACGTCTGGCAGCGGCACCGTGCTGACCATCGTGTCGAACAGCAGCGGCGATACCTGCGCGGCCAACGGGGTCGTCACCCGATGCATCCCGGCGGGAACAGCTTCGGCGAGTAGCGGGAAGGCCCCCGCGCCCCGCTCGGGCCCGCGACGCTTGTTGCGCTGCATGGCACCGGTCACCATCCGGACTCGCTCGATCGGGTCTGTGGTCCCGGCTGGCAGGTCACACAAGTATCCGGACAGGTGGTTACCACCCTCGCCCGCGGCGTCGCGCCTGCTCCGCACACTCACCGGAACGAACGCGCGCAGGTTCCATTCACTGCCTGCCGCGGCGCCGTCCCGGTTCCGGATCCAGTCGCCGAGTCCGCCCGCGATGACCGACAGCACCACATCGTTAAGTGTGCCTCCCGTCCATTTGCGTACGCGGTGCATCTCATCGGTGTCCAGCCGGACGAAGGCGGCTTCCCGCCGGGAGGATCCTGCCAGCATGCTGGTGACAGGGGAGCTGGCAGCCAGCGGCCGCACCGCGGCGAGCGTCGACAATGCCACGCCCGCCAGCCGCTCTACCCGCCTGCGCACCCCGGATGCCGCCGCGACCGCATCGGCTGCGGTGCCGGGCAAGTCCCGTAATGTGCGAGCGGCCCAGCCCGCCAACGCCGCGGGCCCCGGCAGCGTTGGCGGGGTTGATGGGTCCGAGTCGGCAGGCCGCGCCTGCCGCCCACGCCCTGGCGGCACCCCGTCCAGCAGCGGCGCGGCCACCGAGAACGAACCGGCCGCGTCGGCGAGGGCGTGGTGCATCTTGAACACCACGGCGAACCGGCCGTGCGCCACGCCGCCGAACACGTGCGCCTCCCACGGCGGCCGGCCCTCGAGTAGCGGCTGTGCCATCACGGTCGCTGCGGCGGCTTCGAGCTGTTCCGGCTGGCCGGGACGGGCGAGCATGTGGGTATGGATGTGATCGGCGGGGTCGAAGGTCGGGCACCGGCGCCAGGCCTTGCCTGCCGGTGGCCACCAGGTGTCGGTCGCGGTTCTGGCCAGCTCCGGCACGGCAGCCGCCCGTTCGGCCAGCAGCCTGCCGATGCGGGCCGGATGGACCGGGCAGTCGGGTTCGAACACCAGCGCGGCGCCCAGGTGCATAGGGCGATGGCTGCCCTCGAGGCACAGGAACGACACATCCAGTCCGCTGAGCCGCGTGGCGGCGCGATCAACCGGCCCGCCAACCGAGCGAGCAACCACTG
Source organism: Haloechinothrix sp. LS1_15 (assembly GCF_033042135.1). NCBI lineage: Bacteria > Bacillati > Actinomycetota > Actinomycetes > Pseudonocardiales > Pseudonocardiaceae > Haloechinothrix > Haloechinothrix sp. LS1_15. The sequence goes on from NZ_WBXM01000008.1 coordinate 125,706, forward strand.
CCCTCTCCTTACGGTGTTCCGCAGTTGCCTCTCCACCCGATCGTCCGGGGACGCGCGAGCACGAACCGGGACCACGCCATCGCGCCCGAGCAGAAAAGCATCTATTGTCCACACTGAATAGCGGCACGACTCGAAGACGTCAAAGCGCACACGTACCGGGACCGCACCGGCACGTCCCCGAACTCGATGCGCCCCGCATGAGCCGGATTCCCGTACCGCACCCCAACGTAGTCGCGAGAAGCGCGTTAAGGTAATCCGCCGATCGGGTGCCATTGCTCCGAAAAGGTGTCGGGATTCCACCACACAGCGGCACTGCCACGGCGCTCGCCGTAGTCCGCGCTCCGCTCGCATCGGGACACGCGCGGGGCAGCTCAGGCCATGGCCGGGCGCTCACCAGTCACCAGCGCCACACCACCACGGCCGGTGCAGCCGGGACCGTCGAGCCTGCCGGTCCGCAATGCCCACGCCTCGAACCACCAGGTGAACAGCGGCGGCACGCCCGCGGCCAGCGCCAGCGCCAGCGTGCGGTAGCTCCAGCCGAACACCCGGAAAGTCGCCAGCGTCACCGCGACGTAGGCGAGAAACAGCACACCGTGCACCAAGCCGGCGACGGGAACGCCGCCCTCACCGAGGCCGAGGATGTACTTGGCGAACATGGCAGCGAGCAACGCCACCCAGGAAAGCGCCTCCGCGATGGCCACGGCCCGGAACACCGTTACCGCTGTGCCGAACACGGTTACCTCCTCGAGTTGTGCCTGCCGCCACGCGATCGCGTCGCGACCGGCTCGCTGGTTCGCCGCCGCATGGCCAGACCTGCATCTTCAGCGGCACGAACCCGTTTCACTAACCCAGTGTGCAGCGTGACCACGCTCACCAGGGGTATGGGGTGCACTTGCCGTCCCCGGTGTTCGGGTGAGATGTTGAATCACCCGAACACGTGAAGATGACGTTGCCGTAGTGCACGGGAAGCCGGTTCCAATCCGGCGCGGTCCTCGCCACTGTGACCGGAGGGCCCGTCCCATGACGCCACTGGGCGCACAGCGCCTGGGAAGGCGGGACGGGCAGGGCATCAGCCCAACTCCGGGAGCCAGGAGACCGGCTACGGCGACCGACGCAAGACGAGCCACGAAGGATGGTTTGCTTGACAACATCATCATGGCGGTCATCACGACCGTCGAGCCACCGCCGATCGCCGGGTGCGTCGCGCGCCCGCGTCACCCTGTCCCTCTGCGCCGTCCTCGCCCTCGGCCTCGCCGCCTGCGGTACCGATGAAGCCCCCGGCTCCGAGGAGGAGCAAGCAGAGGTCATCCGAAACTGCGACGTCGACGTCCCCGTCGACGAGCCGCCCGAGCGGCTCTTCGCCGCTTACCAGCCCGCCATCGAGATGGCCCACGCCCTCGGTGTCAGCGACCGCCTGGTCGGCACCGCCTACCTCGACGCCGAAGTGCTACCGGAGTATGCCGAGGCGCAGCAGGGCCAGCGGTACTACGAGAACCTGCCCAGCCGCGAGGCGTTGCTCGAGACCGAGCCCGACTTCGTGCTGTCGGGATTCAACGGAGCCTTCACCGACGAGCAGTTCGGCACCAGGGCTAGCCTGCGCGAGCTCGGCATCGAGAGCTGGATCTTCAGCCCGCTGTGCCCCAGCGAGGACGGCATGGACGACGAGACCATCGACCCCTCCGCGGTCACCATCGAGGCGATCTACTCGGATCTGCGCGAGCTCGGCACGGTCTTCGGCGCGAGTGACCGCGCCGAGGAGATCGTCGCGGACATGCAGGCGACGATCGACGAGGTGCGAGACACCGTCAGCGAAGCCGGAGACGGGATCGAACGGCCCTCGGTGGCCGTGGCACGCCCGGACGGCGACGGGTTCCGCGTGGCAGCGGGCCCGGACTTCACCACCGAACTGGTGAAACACGCCGGGGGCGAGAACGCCTTCGCAGATCTCGAACAACGGCGCAACATGGACGTCAGTACCGAGGAGATGATCGCTCGCGATCCCGATCACATCTTCGTCGACGTCTGCTGTGACGCCGAGATGACCGCGGCCGACGCCGCGGACGACGTCGAGGCCATCCTGTCCGATCCGGCGCTGGCCAACATCGAAGCGGTAGCCGAGGGCAACGTACACGAGTTCACCTTCGCCAACCGCTCGGCAGGAGTGCGCAGCGCTCCGGTGATCGCCGAGATCGCCGCGACCATCCACCCCGAGCTGTTCTGAGAGGAGGCCCGATGGCTGTGACAGTAGCCACCCGCCAGGGCCTCCGGACCGCCTCGGTAGCCGCGATCACCACGCTCCTCGTAGCCGGTTGCGCAGCCACCGACGGTAACGGTGGCAGCGACGGGGGCGAGCAGGCCACCGAGACGATCACGAGTTGCGGCGTGGAGATCACTACCGACGAGGCGCCCGAGCGTGTGTTCGCCGCCTACCAGCCGGCTATCGAGATGGCCTATGCCCTCGGAATCGAGGATCGGCTGGTCGCTACCGCGTTCATCAACAACGAGATCCTCGAGGAGTACGCCGGGGCGCATGCGGGGCAACCGTTCTACGAGCGGGTACCGAGCAGGGAAACCGTGCTCTCCTACGAGCCGGACTTCATCCTCACCAGCGCCTACCGGCTGTATACCGAGGAGGGCATCGGCTCGCGAGACGGGTTGGCCGCTATCGGCGTGGACACCTGGCTGTCCGCAGTCGCCTGCCCCGACGCCGACGGCGAGCGCATGGCCGAGTTGCAGAGCATGGACAACGTCTATAGCGACCTGCGCCAGCTCGGCGAGATCTTCGATGTCCGCGAGCGCGCCGACGAGCTGATCGCCGAGTTCTCCGGAACCATCGAGCGCGTCGAGGAGGCCGTCGCACAGGCGAATCACGAGCCCACGTTGGCGATCGCCCGGCCGGATTCCGACGGCTTCCGTGTCACCGGCGGCCTGGACTTCTCCACCGAGATCTTCGAGATGGCGGGTGGGCGCAACGCTTTCGGTGATCTGGATGTCTCCGGCCCGCACACGGTCAGCACGGAGGAACTGATCAAGCGCGATCCGGACTACATCCTGGTCGACACCTGTTGTGGTCCCGAGCTCACGCCCTCCGACGCAGAGGAGGACGTCGAGGCGATCATGAACGATCCGGCTCTGGCGAACCTCACCGCGGTGAGCGAGGGCACCGTGCTCGAGTTCGGCTTCCCCGACCGGTGGGCGGGCGTGCGAGCAGCATCCACAGTAGAATCGCTCGCCGAGATGCTGCATCCCGATCTCGTCGGGTAGGGCCGCGATGACCACACACGCACCGTCCTCGGTCATCGCCACATCACCCGCGGCGACGGCGTGGTCGAGGTGGTCACGGTTCCGGCGCTGGTTCGCCGAGGCCGTGCGGGGGCAAGGGTTGCTGCACGGCACCTGGTCCCGCAGCACGGGTCTGCTCGTCGCCACCCTCGCGCTGGTCGCGATCGCGCTGGCCTCGCTGCTGATCGGCAACGAGCGGCTGTCCCTGCACGAGGTACATGCCGCCTACTTCGCCTACACGGGTTCCGACACCGATCTGATCGTGCTGCACCTGCGCGTGCCGCGTACGTTGGTGGGCCTTGCCGTCGGGATGGCGCTGGGGATCGCGGGCATGCTGGTGCAGGGGGTGACGCGCAACCCCCTCGGTGGTCCCGGCATCCTGGGTATCAACGCGGGTGCGGCGCTGGCCGCGGTCGTGGCGATCAGCATATTCGGCGCGACCGCCGTCATCGGCTACGTGTGGTTCGCGTTCCTCGGCGCGGCACTGGCAGCGGTGGTGGTTTACGCGGTCGGCTCGATCGGCGCGGGCGGCGCCTCGCCGGTGAAGCTCGCCCTGGCCGGTGCCGCCGTGACCGCGATGCTCGGCTCGGTCACCTCCGCGATCATCCTGCGCGACCGTGCGTCGCTGGACGAGTACCGGTTCTGGGTCGTCGGCTCGCTCGGCGGCGCCGACACCGCGATGCTCGGCCACGCGCTGCCGTTCATCGCGCTGGGCGTGCTGCTCGCAGTGGCGCTCACCCGGCCGCTCAACGCCCTGGCCATGGGTGACGACCTGGCGCGCTCGCTCGGCGTGCGGCTCGGTATCGTCCGCGCGCTCGGTGGTGTCGCGGTAGTGTTGCTGGCCGGTACCGCGACCGCGGCGGCGGGCCCCATCGGTTTCGTCGGCCTGGCAGTACCGCACATCGCCAGGGCTATCGCGGGCCCGGACTACCGCTGGATTCTGCCGTGGAGCGCGGTGCTCGCACCCGCGCTGCTGCTGGCCGCCGACATTCTCGGGCGGGTGATCGCCAGGCCGGAGGAGCTGCAGGTCGGTATCGTCACCGCGCTGGTCGGCGCGCCCGTATTCATCTACCTCGTCCGGCGTAAACGGTTGGCGGGTCTATGAGCACCACGAGCACCAGCGCTACCGCTGACAGCGGCTCGCGGGCGGGCGCCGCCCCCAGCGCGGCAGGACTGCTCCCGGCCGGAACGTGGGTGGTGCGCATCGAGCGTTTCGGTTTCTCGGCCCGTGTCTACCGGCAGGCGCTCGTCCTCGGCTGTGTGCTTTGCGGGCTCACGCTGGCGGCCACCGCCGTGTCGCTTACGCTCGGCGACTTCAGCATGTCCGTGACAGACGTGCTGGCGGTCGTGGCAGGCGAGGCGAGCCCGATGCTGACGCATGTGGTCGTCGATATGCGGCTACCGCGCGTGCTCACCGGGATCGGGGTGGGTGCCGCGCTGGCTGTGTCCGGCATGATCCTGCAACGGCTGGCACACAACCCGCTGGTCAGTCCGGACATCATCGGGATCAACGCGGGAGCTTCGGCGGCGGCGGTGGCCACGATCGTGCTGTTCGCGGGCACCACGTTGCAGGTCGCGGGCGGCGCGCTCACCGGAGCCGTAGTCACCGCGATGCTGCTGTACATGATGGCCTATCGGCGCGGTGTCGCCGGGTACCGGCTGGTGCTCATCGGTATCGGGCTGACCGCGATGCTGTCCTCGGTCACGTCCTACCTGCTGACCCGCACCGACATCGATTCGGCCGAACGCGCCATGATCTGGCTGACCGGGAGCTTGGCGAACCGCTCCTGGTCCCACGCCGCCACGATCTGGCTGGCACTGGCCGTGCTCGTACCGGTCACGCTGGCGCTGACCAGGCAGCTGCGGCTGTTGCAGCTCGGCGACGACACCGCAGCCGCGCTCGGCGGCCGGGTGCAGTCGGCACGGGCGGCGCTGCTGTTCACCTCCGCGGCAACGGCGGCCTTCGCGACGGCGGTCGCCGGGCCAGTGGCGTTCGTCGCGCTGGTCGCGCCGCAGATCGTGCGAAGACTGCTCCGCGAGCGGGTGGTGGGCATGCTGCCCGCGATGGCGTGCGGTGCACTTCTGGTGATCAGCTCGGATCTACTCGCCCGCACCGCTTTCGGCCCGAGTGAGCTACCCGTCGGCGTGATCACCGGCGTGCTCGGCGCGCCGTACCTGCTGTACCTGCTCACCAGGATGAACCGGATCGGACACGGATGACGACGCGAACACACCCCACCACGGGCCATCTCGCCACAACGGACCTGACGCTCGGTTACGGCGGCCGGGACATCGTCTCCGAGCTCTCGGTCGACTTCCCCGTCGCACGGATCACCGCGATCGTCGGCGCCAACGGCTGCGGCAAGTCCACCCTGCTCCGCGGCCTCGGCAGGTTGCTTCGACCCCGTGGCGGCACCGTCACGCTGGACGGCGCCGCGATCGCCACGATGCCAACCGGTAGTCTCGCGACCCGGCTCGGCCTGCTGCCGCAACAACCGCTGGCGCCCGAGGGCATCACCGTGGTCGACCTGGTCGGCCGCGGCCGCCACCCGCACCAGCGATGGTTCCGCCAGTGGTCGGCAGCAGACGAGGAGGCGGTGCGCTCGGCACTGGAGGCCACCGGGTTGACCGAGCTCGCAGGCCATGCGGTCGACGAGCTCTCCGGCGGGCAGCGGCAGCGTGTCTGGATCGCACTCGCCCTCGCGCAGGACACCGAGGTCATGTTGCTGGACGAACCGACGACCTTCCTCGACCTGGCCCACCAGGTCGAGGTGCTCAATCTGCTTGCCGACCTCAACGCCGAGCAGGGTCGCACGATCGTGCTCGTGCTGCACGACCTGAACCTGGCTTGCCGGTACGCCGATCACCTGATCGCGATGCGCGACGGTGCGGTCACGGCCGAAGGCAGTCCGGACGAGGTCGTCACCGCCGAACTCGTGTCCGAAGTCTTCGGCCTGCGCTGTCAAGTGATCGCCGATCCGTTGACGGCCACACCGCTGGTGCTGCCCGAGCCGCGGAGCTCGCGGCCTCGCTGAGCGCCCTCACACGCCTCCCGGACAGCGGGCAACGGGCCATCCTGCGTCACTCCATAGTGTGTTCTTTGCAAAGCAACCTACCGTGACAGAACCATCACACCTCCGTGTGAGCGCAGGCGCGAATGACCCAGCACGGGCCGCCCACCCGACCCTCACGTTCACTGTCGATCACCAAGGCCGGTCGTACCACGGCGGTAATCACCCCGAGGCAAAACACGAAAGCACCACACGTTTAGACTGGGTCGATTTCCCACCGCGCGGCCGTGCCACCGTGGCCCTCGAGTGCGCTCGTTGACACCTGCGATCAGGGGTGAAAACCTTCTCACGCTTCCGGAAGCACACGAGTAGGAAACAACGATCCATTAAGGAGCCCCTCACATGGAAATGCTTGCGATGTGCACCGAGTACTGCACCGACGGCGACGTCATCAGCGGCATCCTGGCGAGCATGGCCAACTTCCTCGGCTGGCTCGTCTGACACACGTGATGCCACTGTCCGGGCCGGAACGTTGGCGCGGGTCCGGCCCGGACAGTGGCCCCGGCGAATGGATACCGTGGCGCACGCTCAAGAGGCGACCAGCTCGATGATCGACTTCGATCCCGCGGGCCACACCGCGTTGACCCGCAGTCCGGCCTCGCGTGCCAGCTCGCGGTAGGCGCTCAAGCCGCGCTCCTTGCCCGCGAGGTAGGCCAGCATCCGCAGATCCATGTGCGTGTTGGGCGAGTTCCCGTCGTCACCGACGGACTCGATCACCAGAACGCGGCCCCGCTCGCCTGCGGCGTCCGCACAATGCCGCAAGATCCGCACGGCAGGCTCGTCAGCCCAGTCGTGCAGGATGGCCGACAGCACGTAGCAGTCGGCCCCTGGCGGAAGGGGATCGAAGAAACTGCTGGTGATCACCTCGGATCGCTCGTCGAGAGAGGCCAGTGCGAGCTTGCGCCTCGCGGCCGCTGCCGGAGCCTCGAGATCGACGACCGTACCGTTCAGCCAAGGGCGGTCCGTGAGCAAGCCGACCATCAGCGAGCCGTCGCCCCCACCGACGTCGACGACGTGGCCGACCGACCCCCAGTCGTACGCGCCGGAAACGGCGTCCACGAGGAAGCCGACATGCTTGCTCATCAGGCTGTCGAAGGACGCCGACAGGTCCGGATCAGCCGAGAGCTCCTCCCAGAACCCGGTTCCGTAGCGGACCGGGTACGCCGGCTCACCGGTGCGGATCGTGTGCTCGAGCTCCACAAGGCACTGATCCGCGCGGCCGAGTGCGCCGTCGAGGTCGAGCCAGGCGCGCACACTGTCGGGATGGTCGTCACGGAGCGCTTCACCGCGCGGAGCCAGCTCGTAGCCTTCGTCGGTTCGCCGGAAGACACCGGCCGTGACCAGGTGCCGCAGCATCCGATCGAGCGCATCGGCATCGCACCCCGTCGTCCGCGCCAGTTCCCGCGACGAGCGACGGCCGGCTGCGATGTGGTCGGCCACGCGCAATGTCGCTGCCACCCGGATCGCCATCGGGGTCACCAGGCTCGCCAGCTCCCAAATCCCGGCGCCCCATGCGGCACCGGTCGTATCGGCCGTCTCGGCCGCGCCGTCAGTCATGCGAAGCAGTCTGCCAGGAGTAGGGGCGCACCCGCACCTGTCCAGAGCGGGCGCCTCCTGGTGTACTGCGTCACTCAACGGGACGGTTCCTGGATGAACGCGTACACCCGCACGCGGCCTCAGTGCTTGAGTTCGTCCATCAGCGAATCCGCGGCCGTGTAGGGATCCAGCTCGCCGCGGGCGACACGCGTGCCGAGCGACCGCACCGCCTCACCGCCTGCCAACCGGCCGAACTCGGTACGCACCTGCCGCAGCGCGATCGCCTCCACTTCGGCTCGTGCCCGTTGTTGCCTGCGGTGGGCCAGCTCGCCGTGCTCATCGAGCCAGCGACGGTGATCCTCCAGCGCGGCGCGCAGGTCACCACCACCCTCGCCGCGCGAGGCCACCGTCGACACGATGGGCTGGCGCCACCGGGGTCCGGTGATCTCCCGCCTGCTGGCGGCCAGCATGTCGCGGAGCTCGCGCACCGTCGCCTCCGCTCCCTGCCGGTCGGCCTTGTTCACCACGAAAACATCCGCGATCTCCAGCACACCGGCCTTGGCAGCCTGCACACCGTCACCCATACCGGGCGCCAGCAGCACTACGGTGGTGTCGGCGTGCTTGACGATGTCGACTTCGGACTGACCGACACCCACCGTCTCGATCAACACGACGTCGAATCCCGCGGTCTCCAGCACCCGTGTTGCCTGCGGGGTCGCCCACGCGAGTCCGCCGAGATGGCCGCGTGTGGCCATCGAGCGGATGAACACCCCGGGATCGGTAGCGTGCGCCGACATCCGGATCCGGTCGCCGAGCAGCGCACCGCCGGAGAACGGCGAGGATGGGTCGATCGCCAGTACACCGACACGATGACCCGCCCGCCGCAGCTCGGACAGCAGCATCGCCGTCGTCGTGGACTTGCCTGCCCCCGGTGGCCCGGTCAGACCGATCACGGTCGCGGTTCCGGTGTGCGGCGCCAGCGCCCGCGCGATCTCGCGTAACCGGGGATGATCGTCCTCGACCAGCGACAGCAGCCTCGCGATGGCGCGTGGCTGACCGCTGGTGACCCGCTCGATCAGCTCCCCGAGGTCGACAGCGACCGCCACGGCGGGCCGCTCAGCCTCGCGGTACGGACAGCAGCAGCGCGTCCCCCTGGCCGCCACCGCCACACAGCGCGGCAGCACCGAGACCGCCACCACGGCGGCGGAGCTCGTGGGCCAGGTGGACGACGAGCCTGGCTCCCGATGCGCCGATCGGGTGGCCGAGCGCGATCGCGCCGCCGTTGACGTTGACGATGTCCGGGCTGACCCCGAGCTGTCGCGTGGACACCAGGCCGACCGCGGCGAAGGCCTCGTTGATCTCGACAAGGTCCAGGTCTGAGGCCGACGCACCTGCCTTGCCGAGCGCCGCCGTGACCGCGTTCGACGGCTGCTCGTGCAGGCTGGCATCGGGTCCGGCGACCACGCCGTGGGCACCGACCTCGGCCAGCCAGTCCACGCCGAGCTCCTCGGCCTTCGCCCGGCTCATCACCACCACCGCCGCGGCACCGTCGGAGATCTGCGAGGCCGACCCCGCGGTGATCGTGCCATCACCGGCGAACGCCGGGCGGAGCTTGGCCAGCCCCTCGGCCGTGGTGTCGGCGCGTACTCCCTCGTCGGTGTCGAACACGGTGGGTTCGCCCTTGCGCTGCGGGATGGTGACCGGGGCGATCTCCTCGGCGAACACCCCGTCGGCGATCGCCTTGGCCGCCTTCTGGTGCGAGGCCGCGGCGAACTCGTCCTGTTCCTGCCTGGTCAGCGCGTACCGTGCGTTGTACTTCTCGGTGGACGAACCCATGGCGACCTGGTCGAAGGCGCAGTGCAGCCCGTCGTAGGCCATGTGGTCGACCAGCGTGGTGTCGCCGTACTTGAAGCCGGAACGGGAGCGCGGCAGCAGGTGCGGCGCCTGGGTCATCGATTCCTGGCCGCCTGCGACCACGATGTCGAACTCGCCTGCCCTGATGAGCTGGTCGGCCAGCGCGATGGCGTCCAGACCGGACAGGCAGACCTTGTTCACCGTCAGGGCTGGCACCTCCATCGGCACGCCGGCCTCCACGGCCGCCTGGCGCGCCGGGATCTGACCCGCGCCCGCGGTGAGCACCTGCCCCATGATGGTGTACTGCACCTGCTCCGGTGCCACGCCCGCGCGTTCCAGCGCTGCCGCGATGGCGATCCCGCCCAGCTGTGCCCCGGAGTAGTCCTTCAACGAGCCGAGCAACCGGCCGATCGGGGTGCGCGCACCGGCAACGATGACGGAACGGGACACGACGAGCCTCCTACCCTGACGACGATGCCTACCTTGCCAGGCGTGCCGGGCACGTCTGGCGAAGCGACCCGAACCCGGCCGGGCGTATCCGGACGGGCCGTGCAGGCCGTCGGGCCGGGCAAGCCGGGCAGGCCGCACGGGATCGTGCACCGACGATACCGCCGCCCCCGCGCGCGAGCACAGCAGCGGGGACGGTCGCCCGGTGTGAGAATCCCGACGCCCGCGCACCTGCTCCACCGCGGCGCCGGTCGGTATCCTCACCCGCATGAACGACGCGCTGCAGCCGCATGTCACCGCCATCGACCACGTGGGCATCGCGGTACCCGACCTCGATGCCGCCATCGACTTCCACCGCGAGCACTTCGGCCTGGAAGCGACCCACATCGAGGTGAACGAGGAACAGGGGGTGCGCGAGGCCATGCTGCGCCCGCGGGGCGACCACTCCGGCGCCGCCATCCAGCTGCTCGCGCCGCTGAGCGAGGACTCGACCATCGGCAAGTTCCTCAACACCAAGGGACCCGGATTGCAGCAGCTCGCCTACCGGGTGACCGACATCGAGGCCGCCTCGTCGGCGCTGCGTGCCAGCGGGCTGCGCCTGATCTACCCGGAGGCCAAGCGCGGCACCGGCAACAGCAAGGTGAACTTCGTGCACCCCTCGGACGCCGGGGGAGTTCTCGTCGAGCTGGTCGAACCCGCCGCTTCGTGAGCCCGGCCACCCGCTGCGGCGGTACCGGTCACTCCTTACGGAACTCGGTGATGACATCGCCCTGGTTGGGCAACGCGTACTGCCCTCCAGCACCCCAACGGGTGAACTGACGCACCGGTTGCAGGCCTGCGGCGTGCAGGTACTCCAGGAACAGCTGGGCCGTCATGGCCGAACGCCAGCCCTCCGCGGAGCCGCCGTCCGCGGGATGGTGTACCAGCCCGGTTGCACCGGGACGCATCACCCTGGCCAGCTCGGCGAGGTACGCGCGCTGGTCAACCGGCGCGATGTGCAGGAAGACGTCGTAGGCCCATACGAAGTCGACCGACTCCCCAGCCACGCCCGCGAGGCTGCGCCCGTCACCGACGACGAACGAGACGTTGTCGCACTCGCCGAAGCGTTCCCGGCACAGCCCGATCGCCTGCTCGCTGATGTCGGTCAGCACCAGGCTGCGCGACCTTGGTTGCAGCTCGACGGTCCACCGTCCCGCGCCGGGACCGATCTCCAGCACGTCCGGCGATCCGGACGTGCCAGCCAGCGCGGGAAGCAGCACCTCGGAGACCAGCGCCCCGCGCCACTCCGGCGAGGGTGACCACTCCTCGCCCGCTGCGGACCAGTCGTAATCGCTCCACAGGCGCCGGTTGTACTCCCTGGTATTGACTCCCGGCAGGTCGCACGCGCGCTCCCTGGCACGGGCCCGCTCGTCGAAGAACCGGCTGGCGCTCGCGGCCGCCCTGTTCAGCACGTGGTACCCGAGCCACAGCGTGTCGTTGGCGCGCCACCGGTCGCGCAGCTTCGCCCATGCGCCGGCGGGCAGCCGCTCGTGCCCACTTTCCACCTCGTCTCCTGCGGTTTCGCGCGACTCGTAACTGGATCCGGCACGTGTCATGAGCACACTCCCGTAATTCGGTCGGCATCTCGGAGGCAATCCGACGTCTTTCTTCAATCACACGTAACGACATAACAGTGGTTCTCGTTACGCCGTGCAGTAGCGCTACCGGCAACTCGTTCCGCCACACCAGAAACGTGAATACTGTTTCGAAATCCGAGCCTTCCGAGGAGATGCTATGTACACAGTTCCCCCATCGACACTGGTCACCGGAGCTGGAGGGTTCATAGGAGGGCACCTCGTGCGCGCGCTCCTCCAGCGCGGCCACCAGGTACGCGCGGTAGATGTGAAACCCATTCAAGAATGGGATCAGTGTTTCCCCGAAGCGGAGAACCTGGTGCGCGATCTGAAATATCTTCAGAATTGCCGGGAAGCTGCCGCCGGGGTGAACGAGGTTTACAATCTCGCTGCCGACATGGGCGGCATCGGATTCATCGAGAAATACAAGGCGGCGTGCATGCTGTCGGTGCTGATCAGCACCCATATGCTGATCGCCGCATCGGAGGCCGGAGTGGAACGCTACTTCTACTCCTCGTCGGCCTGCGTCTACGCCGCGGGCAAGCAGGACCGTACCGACGAGGTCGAGCTCCGCGAAGCCGATGCCTACCCGGCCATGCCGGAGGACGGGTACGGCTGGGAGAAGCTGTTCGCCGAACGCATGGCACGCCACTTCCGGGAGGACTACGGGTTGACCACCCGCGTCGCCCGTTACCACAACGTGTACGGCCCGAACGGCGCATGGCAGGGAGGCAGGGAGAAGGCACCCGCGGCGATCTGCCGCAAGATCGCCATCGCCAAACTCACCGGACGCGACAGCATCGAGATCTGGGGCGACGGCGAGCAGACCCGCAGCTTCATGTATGTCGACGACTGCGTCGAGGGCACGATCGCGATCGCAGGGGGCCACGTCGCCGAACCGCTGAACCTGGGTAGCGCCGAGCTGGTGACCATCAACCGGCTGGTCGACATCGTCGAGGAGATCGCAGGGGTCGAGCTGCGACGCGACTACAAACTCGACGCCCCGCAGGGCGTGCGCGGTCGCAGCAGCGACAACACGCTCATCCGCGCGGAGTTCGAGTGGGAACCGTCCACCTCGCTGCGCGACGGGCTCGCGGTCACCTACCCGTGGATCGAACGGCAGGTCGCCATGCAGCTGGCGGGTAAGGCCGAAGCTTCCTACCGGCTCCCGGCGTGACCCGCGCGTACCGGCACCGTCCGACCACCGTTCGAGGGCAGGAGCATCGATGAAGTTCGCGCACTACTATCCCGGTGCCGCAGGGGAGCATTCAGGGGTCGTGGCGGCGATCGCCCAGTGGACCGAGGCCGTGCTCGCCGTAGGAGAGGAGGTGGTGATCTGCTATCACGGCGAGCCGCCCGATCCGACCCGGTACGGCTCGGCCGAGCTCCGACGCATCCGCCACGCCGGGCGCGGCCGCCCCACCCAGGTTCCGGTCGGCCTCGCGGAAGCACTGCACGATGTCGACGTACTGGTACTGCACGAGGCCTGGTTCACGGCCAACCTGGTCGCCGCGCGCGCGGCGCGGCAAGCCGGTGTGCCGTACATCGTGGTACCGCACGGGGTGTTCGAGCCAACCTGGATGGGATTCCTCAAGCAGCCGCGCAGACTGCGCCGCGCTGTGGAGGCCACGGTGCTGCGCGGCGCGGCAGCGGCCCACGTGTGGTTTCCCGCCGAGGCCGAGCACGTCCGCCGCATCGAGCCCTCGACGCGCTGCATCGTCGCCCCACCGGGATTCGAGCTACCCGAACGGCGGTGGCGACCGGGTGGGCGGTACCTCGCCTGGTACGGGCGCTACGCCGTACGCAACAAGGGTATCGACATGCTGCTCTATGCCCTTGCCGAACTACCCGCCGAGCGGCGGCCCGCACTGCGGATGCACGGGGTGGACTACGAGGGTGGCTTGGCGCACACCAGGGCGCTGGTCGAGGCGCTGGAGCTCGACCGGTGGGTGACCGTGGACGGTCCGGTGTGGGGCGAGCGCAAGCGCGACTTCGTGCTCGGCAGCGCGGGATTCGTCCACCCCTCACGGTGGGACTGCATCCCGATCGCGGTTGCCGAAACCCTCGCTCTCGGCGTGCCGTGCCTGGTTTCCGACCGGATCAACCTCGCGCCCGCGCTGGCAGCCGAACGGGCAGCGCTGGTTACCGAGCTGGACACCGCGGCACTCGGCGCCGGGTTCGGCGAGCTGGTCGAGCGCGGTCCCGAGCTGGCGCAACGGGGCAGGGACTTCGTGGCCGAGCACCTGTCGTGGCACACGATCGTCCCCGACTACCTGGACCAGATCGCGGACGTGGTCGGTGTCCGCGCAGCCTGAGCGCAGCACCGCACGCAGGCTGAGCGGGTACCTGGCCTCGCTCGGCTCCGCGGAGGTCGTGGGCCGGGGACTGTCGTTCGTCGCGCTGGTGGTGGTGGCGAGGGTCCTCGGCCCGGACACCTTCGGGCAGCTCGCGCTGGCCCAAGTGATCGTGCTCTACCTCACCGCGCTGGGGGACGGCGGGATCACCCTGTGGTCGCAACGGGAGATCGTACGCAGGCCGCACGAGCTCTCCCGCATCGTGGCGCAGACCCTGGTCGCCCAGGTGGCGTTGGCGCTGGTGGCCATGGTCGTTCTGGGCGCCATCGCGCTGCTGGCCCCGCTGCCGGAGGGGACCGAGCTCCTCATCCTCGCCGCGGCCCCCGTGGCACTGGCGCAGGCACTCAGTACCGTCTACGCGTTACAGGCGCTGGAGTGGATGCGCGCGGCCGCACTGGTCAAAGTGGTCACCCAGGCCGTGGCCGCGTTCGCCGCGGTCGCGCTGGTGTTACTGACCCACCAGCCGGTCTGGGTGATCATGACCATGTGGTTCGGCCAGCTCGTGGGCGCCGGGCTCGCACTGGCCATCCTGCTGCGTAGGGCCGAGCTGCGCGCCGAGCTACCCAGCATGGCCGGTATCCGCACCACCCTGGTGGCTGGCCTGCCGATCCTGGGCAGCCTCGCGCTGATCCACTACTCGCAGATGATGGACACGGTCGTGCTCGGGTTGCTGCGCAGCAGCTACGAGGTCGGCATCTACGCCGCAGCGGCACGGTTGATGATGGTCGCCGCCGTGGCCGCCCTGGTGATCACCAACGCGCTGTATCCGGAAATGGTGCGCAGACACGCCGACAGCGAGCGCGCGCTCGGCGAGTTCAGCGGCACGGCACTCGCGCTCACGCTGCGCGGCTCGCTCGCCGCCGCGCTGCTGACCGCGGCGACCGCGCCGGTGATCATCGATCTGCTCTACGACGCGAACTACGCCGACAGTGTCACGATCCTGCGCATCCTGGCGCTGCTGTTCCCCGCGCTGTGCTTTTCCAGCCTGGCTGGACAGGTACTGATGGCCGCGGGCCGTCGCAGGCACCTGCTGTGGGGGGTGGCCACCGGCTCGCTGGTGGCCACGCTGACCGTCCCCGCCGCCACGCTGACCTTCGGCGGTCTCGGCACGGCGGTGGGACTGGTCGCCTCGATGGCGGTGCAGTGCCTGGCGTTCGCCTGCCTCGCCAGGGGCCCGCTCACCACCGGGTGGGGAGCCCGGCTGCACCGGGAACTGGCCATCGGGCTGCTGCTCGGCGCCGTGGTGCTGCTCGCCCACCTCACCGTCGCCTCCGGCAATGCCCTGCTGCTCGCCTCGATCACCGCGCTGACGCTCGGCCTCGTCGAGCTCACCCGCAGGGCGAGCCGAAGGACTCCTCGGATACCGAATATGTACCGAAGGAGTCCTTCGGCTCACACCCGGCGCGGGCGCACCTAGCTCACCGTGATGACGTGCTCAGCGGTTCCCGCCTGGCCCTCGGCGTTCCAGGTGGTCAGCGAGACCCGGTAGGTGCCTGACTCGTCGTAGGTCACGGTGCCTGCCTCCTCGCGCGGCAGGCCGATACCCAGATCCCACTGCTCATCGACGACGGCGGCGCCGTCACCGGAGCTACCGGTCCGGTAGCCCACCGGCTCACCCACCGCCGCGGTGGTGGGCATGGTGATCGACACCTCGGGCGGGTTCCAGCTGTCGGTGGCCCACTCCCCTGAGGTCGGGTCCGGGCAGCCGCCCTCGCAGTCGTTGTCGCTCCACCGGACGTTGGCAGGCCAGTCCCCGACCGACCACGAGGCCGTCTCCCGGTTGTCCGTGAAGGAGTTGCCCAGCACCGCGAGGTAGTCGGCCTGCAGCCCAGCCCCGCTGACCCCAGAGCCGGCGTTGCCGGTCACCGCCAGGTCCTCGAGCGTGACGTAGCGGGTGTCGTGCCACAGCAACACCCCGTGACCGTCTCCCCGCGTTCCGGTTCCCTCGGTACCGGACACACCACAGTGAACGGTGTCCTCGCTGCCCGGAGGCCGACACTTCCCTCCCCTGGCGTAGACGTACTCGATGCTGCTCTGCCCGTCGTTGTCTGCCATCAGCCACAGGCCGGTTTCGGCCGCGTCGCGGAAGTCGTTGCGTACCGCAGTGACGTGGCTGGTCCGGTGGCCGTTCCAGGCGAGTACCGCGCCGCCGTAGTGCACCCCGGAGTCCACCACGTTGTCGGCCAGCACGAGGTTGCGCCCGTTACCCGCCTCAATGCCGATGAACCCGTCCGCCTCGGGTGAGCTGTCGACCACCTGGTTACGCCGTATGCCGACGCTGTCCGACAGCACCACGCTGATGCCGTTGTCCAGCCGATTGTCCTCGATCACCGCGTCGTGACACTGGTTGAACAACTCGACCGCCAGGCTCTGGTCCTCGTCCACACCGGTCACCGTGTTGCCGCGGATGCTCAGCTGCCGCGCCTGGCCACCCGCGTCCAGCGGGCCGGTACCGTTGGCGCACACGATGCCCCTGCCGCCGACGCCGGTCACCTGGTTGTCGTGGATCCGGACCTGCTCCGAACGCCCGGTGCCGCCTGCCGCGTCAAAGGTGGTGATCCCGATTCCCTCACCGCTGCGGTCCGGGTCGATATCGCGGACGCGGTTGCGTTCGATGAGCACGTCGCAGATGTTGCCCATCCTGATGCCGTGCGACCATTCCCGGGTCAAGCCTCGGATCTCGGTGTCGTGCACGTGGATCGTGGGGCGCTCCCCCGGCGTGCACCGGTCCGATTCCCAGCCGTTGTTCCACGACCGGATGCCGAACTGCACCCACTCGGCGCCGGGGGCCTGCAGCGAGAGGTCGGCGACCGTGACATCGTCGACCGGTCCGGTCTCGCAGGCGTCCAACCCATTGGGGCGATCGTTGATGTCGATCATCGGCTCGCCTTCCAGCCCGCAGATCGCACCGAACAGGCTGCCGAGCGGGGTCGCCCGGATGACGGTCTCGTCGCGACCCGCACCGACCAGAGTGGTGCCGGACTCGGTGAGGTGAATGCTGTCGTTGATGTAGAAGACCCCGGGGCACAGGCGTATGGTGGCGTCCTCGACGCTGTGGATATTCGCCCGGTCCACGGTGCCACTGGTGTCACCACTGGGGGCGATACAGTCGCCTACCGGTTCACCGTCGCCGCCATCGGCCCATGCGGTGCCGTTGCCACCGAGTAGCCCTGCGGCGAGGGCTGCCGCCGCCAGCACGGCCACGTACCGGCGAGTCGCGTTACCGTTGAACGTCCTCACTTCCCTTCTCCGAATCACTCCGGTCACGTGCCGGAGACCACGTCCCGATAGGCCGCGAGCAGCAGACGAAGCACCTCGCCTGGCGCGTAACCACGCTCGAAGTGTTCCCTGGCACGGGCCCCGGCCGAATCCACCGCGCTGTCGTCGGCCAGCACGGGCAACGCGGCGGCCAACGCCGCCGGGTCAGCAGGGGGAACCAGCCACCGACTGCCGAGCGCCCCCACCACCTCGGCAGGTCCGGCGATGTCGGCGCCGAGCACCGGAAGGCCCGCGGCCATCGCCTCGACAGCCGCCAGCCCGAAGGTCTCGTAGCACTCGCTGGGCACCACGACAGCGCGCGCCGTGCGCAGCGTCCGGTACAGCTCGGCCTTGTCGACCCAGCCGGTGATGTCGACGCCTTCCGGTGCGGCGCGCCGCAGGACGGCCCGTTGCGGGCCATCGCCGATGACACGTAGCCGCAGCCCACCCAGCGACTCACCTGCCGCGCGCCAGGCCTCGAGCAGGCCCGCGACGCCCTTCTCCTCGGAGAGCCTGCTCACGCACAGCACCGACCGCGAGGCCGAGGGGCGAGCCTGCCGGGGTCCGGGATCGGTGACCACATTGGGCTTGACGCTGATGCGGTCCGGCACGAACCCCGCCCGGACGTAGGTGTCCTTGACGAACCGCGACGGTACGAGGAACCGGTCCACCGAGTCCCACGTGGACCGCGCACGACCGAGCGCGATCGTGGTCGCGGCCACGGCCGACTGCGCGGCGGAGCCCCGGTAACACCCGTGCCGAACCGCGTGCCAGGGATGGCTGCCTAGGCAGTCGGTACACGCCTCGCCGTCGCGGAACAGCAGCCCGTTGGCGCACAGCAGCCGGTAGTTGTGCAGCGTCATCACCACCGGAACTCCCTCAGCGCGCAGCGCGTCCACAACGGAGGGCGACAGGCTGAACCAGGTGTTGTGCAGGTGCGCCACATCGGGCCGGAAGGTCCGTATCGCCCGCCTGGCGTCCCGGTAGCGCACCGGGTTCCACGGCGCGCCTGCCAGCGCGAGTGCGGCGACCGGGCCGCTCGCCCGGTTACGCACCCGCATCCGCAGCACGCGATGTCCGGCTCCGGCCAGCAGTTCCGCCTCCGCCGCCACCGCGGCGTCCTCCCCGCCCGGCAGCGCGTACTCGTTGTGGATCTGCAGCACCCGCATGCCTCACCCGCTTCCTGCGGGTCGGCCACGCAGCGTCAGCGGCGCGGCGATACCGCGCGCGCAGGCCACCGCGCTGAGATGCCCCAGCGCCCAGAAGTAGGGCACCGCCCCGAACGGGGCTTCCATCACGACCCCGACGATGCCGACCCACGGCATGCCGACCGCGAGCATGATCGCGACCACGTCGAGATCGCTCACCCGGCCCGGTGATCGCCACCCCACCAGGTAGGCCAGCCGCCAGCCAGCCAGCGTCAGCGCGGCGACCGTGGCCATGCCGAGCAGGCCGAGCCGCGCCCAGGCGCTCAGCAGGTAGTTGTGCGGGGAGCGGACGGATTCGATGTCACCGCCGAACATCTCGACGTCGGCCCTGGAGTCGACCAGGAAGTGGGGCCCGAACCCGACCCCGAACACGTTGCGGCTGCCGTCCTCCTGGAGGTAGTCCACCAACCGCTGCCAGGACTGGTAACGCGCCGTGGCCGTGCCCAGTGCACCGTCGACTTCCTCGGTGGGCTGCCACAGATTGGTCAGGCTGGCCACCATGCGTTGCCCCCCGTCGGCCTGCATACCAAGCGCGAACGCGCCGGGAAGGAGCAGCAGAACCAGCGCGAGCGCCCACTGGCGCGCACGGGCACGGGACTGCCCTTCGCGTCGCCGCAGCAGTGCCACGGCGATGAGCGCCGCGGTCACCCCGAGCAGCGCACCGCGCGAACCGAGGGCGAGCATGAGCGCCAGCCCGACGCCTGCCAGCGCCAGGTTCGTCACCACCGCCCGA
The DNA here is from genome assembly GCF_033042135.1 of Haloechinothrix sp. LS1_15. Classification (NCBI taxonomy): domain Bacteria; kingdom Bacillati; phylum Actinomycetota; class Actinomycetes; order Pseudonocardiales; family Pseudonocardiaceae; genus Haloechinothrix; species Haloechinothrix sp. LS1_15. The sequence continues at coordinate 145,062 of NZ_WBXM01000008.1, forward strand.
CCACTGAACGCCTTGTGCAGCGCCAGCCCGGCGAGCAGGCCGCAGATCATGCCGTCCATGTCGCGCCGTGCGAGCAGCAGCTGCACACCGTCGCCGACCGGGGGGATCGCCTCGACAACTCCGGGCAGGAGCACGTACACCGCCACCCATGCGGCGTGGAAGACCAGCACCGCCATCAGGACCGACTCGATCCGCGAACGCCCGCCCGAGCCACCGAGTCTCGGCGCGAGCACGAGCAGCGTCACCACGGCGTAGACGTACGGCGCGGCGTCCCGCAGCGCGTCCACGCTCCAGTCGCCGAGCGGGAGCCACGCCGCGGTCAGCACCAGCAGCGCCACGGTGGCCAGCGCCAGCCAGGTCTCTACCGGATTGTGCCGCTTGCGGTGCGCGGCCACCGCGAGCAACCGGTCGGCGATGAGCACCGCGAGCACGATGTCCACCACGAACGGCGGGTTACCGGTTGGCAAGTAGCTTCCCCATCGGGCGGTGGCCAGCAGGTACAGCGCCAGCGCGAACGGCCCGTAACGTTGCAGCCCGTCGTGCACCGCTGACCGCCGGAACGTTGTCCCAACCGGACCGCCCGCCTGCAGGGGGCCCGTCGCGGGCACCGGCCGGTGTTCCGGCTCCATCAACCGCCCCCGTTGCCGCGAACCATCGCCCGTGCCTGTCCCCGTGCCGTACGCGCGGGCAGTTCGGCCAGCACCACACCCGCGGTACCGGCGCCCACCGCGGCCAGCTGCGCGAGCGCCTGGTCGACCTCGTCGCGCCGGGTGCGCCCCGCCTCGACGACGAGCACCGTAGCCTCAGCCCGACCGGCGAGCACCACGGAGTCGGAGCTCGGCAGCACGGCAGGACCGTCCACGATCACCGTGTCGTAGACCGCCGCGACCTCGTCGAGGAACCCGGCGAAGGCACCCGAGCCGAGCAGGTCGACGGGCGTCCCGTCGTTCGATCCCGCGGTGACCACGCCGAGCCTGGTTGTTCCCCGCCGGTACACCGGGGAGGGGCACCTCCCGTTCGGCGTGGTCACCTGTGGCGAGGCGTCGATGACGACGCTCTCGATCCCGGTGGTGCCGCGCAGGTAGTCCGCCAGCCCCGGCTGTTGGGGACAGCCCAGCCTGCCTGCCAGTCGCGGTGCCCGCAGGTCGCCCTCCACCAACAGCACCTTCTCGCCCGCGGTGGCGGCCAGCTGCGCCAGCGACACCGCGATCGTGCTACTGGCCTCCTGCCCGGACACGCCGGTGATCAGTACCGATCGCGGGGTCCTGCCACCGCTGCGCAACGCGGCATGCAGCCTGCGTATCGGTTCGGACACGGCACCGTCCGCGGAATCCGCGGGCAGCGGTGCTGTACGGCCGGGCGTCGCGCTCACGGTGACCCGTGCCAATGGCTCGACGCCGAAGGTCCTGTGGACGTCGGCGCTATCGCGCACGCGCTGGTCGAGGATCTCGCGGATGACGGCCAGGCCGAGCCCGCCGAGCAGGCCGACTACCGCACCGACCGGAAGGTGTCGCCACCAGCTCGGCACCGTGGCGGTGGCCGGGTCGGCCTCGGCGGCCACGGTGGCCGACAGCCCGGAGCCGCGTTCCCCGAACAGCGAGTCGATCAGCGCCGATGCCTGGGCAGCAGCCGTGTTGCCGAGGAGCGCTGCCGTCTCGGCGTCGACCGCGGTGACGGTGAGGTCGATGACGTAGGTGTCGGTCGGCACTCGCGCGACGATCCGTTCAGCGAGCTCGTCGGCCGGTTCGTCGAGGTCGAGTTCGGCGATCACGGCGGCCGCGACGCGTTCCGATCCAGCCAGCTCCGCGTAGGTCTGCATGCCGCTGGACGACAGCAACGACGGCGCCAGCGAGGCGTTGGCCATCGGGGTTTCCCCGCTTGGTGCGACGACGAGCTGCGCCGTAGCGGTGTGTTGGGAGCTGGTGGCCAGGCCAGCGACCAGCCCGGCGAGCGCGCAGCCGAGCACCACCGCCAGCAGTATGCGCCACCGGCGTCGCAGCATCCGCAGGAACTCGTCCAGCGTCATACCCGTTCCCCCGGCCGGTGCTCCACCTCGCTGGCGGTGCTGGCAGCGTCAGCGGGGCGGGTGCGCAGCCAGATGCTGGAAGGGAAGTGATCGCGGGGATTGCCTTCGTCCAGCCCTCGATCCATGTCGCGTGGACGGTAGTCGGGCAGCACCCGCCGCAGTTCGGACTGCCTGCCGTGGTGCAGCGCGGACTGGCAGGCCAGTACCTCGAACCGGGGGTTGCCGGTCAGCAGCGCGGCCAACAGCGCGGTTTCCTGCCAGTCCCAGAGATCGTCGAGTATCCAGGGTGAGTACAGGTACGGCAGGTAGATGTCGTGCACGTGCACGTACACCCCTGGGGCCAACGCGGGCAGCAGCTCGAGGTAGATCCGATGCAGTTCCGAACCTGTCTTCACCACGTGGGTGGAGTCGATGAACAGCAGGTCCCCGCTGGTGAGCTGGCCGATCGTGGCGGCCGCGATCCGCTGGGCGGGCGTGGCGACCGCGTCCACGTGAGGCAACCGCCGCACGGCCTGGGACAGGTACGGGTCGATGGTGGTGATCCTGCCTACGGGTTTGCCGTCGGCGAGATTGCGGTCGACTGCGTCCGACATCAGTGCGGTCGACGCCCCACTGCCGATCTCCACGATGCGGCGAGGCGCGAGCGTACGTACGGCGCAGTGCAGCACCTGCGCCTCGATCGGCCCGTAGCGAAAGTCGATCCCGCGCCGCCGGAGCTCGGGAAAGAAAGGGAAGCCGCGCACCTCGTCGCGGTGCCCCGCACACACTTTCTCCAGCCAGCCGAGCTGATCGTCGAGATCCCAGCGAGTGCCGTGCGGCGCGACGGGCCTGCGCCACAGCTCCTCGTTGCGCCGGAGCCAGTTCCGTTCCGGAACAGGCGAGTAGAAGTGCACCGGCAGCGCGTGAACCCGTGCCCGCTCCAGCGCGCCGACCAATGCTACGGCCAGGCGTTTGGTTCGGCGCCGCCGCGATGCCCGCAGGCGCGGCGGGCGTCGCAGGATCGAGGCCACGAACCGCGGGTTGTTCCGCAGGTAACGCCGCCCGAGCCTGCGCGGGTCCCTGGCCATGCGGTAGAGCCACTCGAACCCGGTGGGTCGCACCCACCGGGGTGCCTCGACCCCGATGCCCGCGTGGATGTCGAATGCGGCGCCGAACCCGAACATCACCGGCGCCCCGATTCGCCCGGTGGCCCAAGCCATCCAGCGTTCCTGTTTGGGGGTGGACAGTCCCACCATGACGATGTCGGCTTCCGAGGCGTTGATCCGCGCGGCCACGTCGTGTTCCTCCTCCGGGGTCAGCGCGCGGAACGGCGGCGAGTAGGTTCCCGCGATCCGCAGCCCGGGGCAGCGGGCGCGGAGGTTGGCGGCCAACAGTTCCGGCGTTCCCTCGGCTCCGCCGTAGAGGAAGACCCGCCAGCCGCGGTGCGCGGCGCGCTCGGCGACGGCTGGCAGCAGGTCCGGGCCGCGCACGCGCGACATGGCCGCCGCTCCGGCGTACCGTCCGGCCCACAGCAGCGGCACTCCGTCGGGCACTGTCAGGCCCGACCGGTTGTGCACCCGCTTCAGTTCGGGGTCCCGTTGCGACTCCATCACGCCGTGGACCCCGGTCACGCACACGTAGTGCTGTTCGCGACTCTCGATCCAGCGATCCATCGTGTCCAGCGTGTGCGGGATCGTGGTGACGCTGATCCCGACACCCAGCACGTCGACGCGCCCGGCGAGGACCTCGGTCGTCTCCTCGCGCGTGGTCATCGGCCGTTCCTTTCCACCGCGAGCCTGCCGCGCCGCACGAGGAACGGTGTCGCGCCGACGACGCGCACCTGATCCTCGCTGACCCAGCCCCGCCCGAGAGTCCATGTGGGAACCTCCTCCAGCGCGATCGTGCGGCCGCCGAACATCATCAGCAGCGTGCGCCACAGGATCCACAGATCCATCCGGATGGAGCCGAATTGCAGGTAGCAGAAGTCGTAGTCGGGTCGTTCGTGGACGAGGCGGTGGCGCTCGTTGCCGATCTGCCACAGGCCGGTGCAGCCTTGGCGCACCAGGCATCGGGCGTCGCGGTAGCCGGGATGGGCGGGTTCCCACCGGTCCGGCATCTTCGGTCGTGGCCCGACGAGACTCATTCGCAGCAGCGGGACGAGCCACAACTGCGGCAACTCGTCGAGGTGGCGGCGGCGGAGAAAGGCGCACAACCGGTCGACGGGAACAACGGTACCGCCGTTCTTGAGCGCGTACGGTGCCGTGCGTCGCGGCAAGGTGCGCAGCTTGGGAAACGTCATCATCCGGCCCCGGTGCCCGATCCTGTGGTGCATGAAAAACGGCCACTGTCGCAATCGCACACCGAGCACCGCGGCGAGCACGATGATGACCGGCGTGGCCAGCACCGCGAGCACGGTGCCTGCCATCACGTCCATGGCAGTCTTGACCAGCTGCTGTGCCCGGGTCGCGGAAACCCGCCCCGTCCCGGGGGCGTACCACCGCCGCCCCGTCGCCGGAATCGCTTCAGGTACGGCCTGCCGTAACGGCTCGCTCACACTCGCTCCTCGCGCCGTACACCCCTCGTAGCTGATCTCCGGGCCCTCGTGAGGCCGCCTCCCCTCAGCCCCCTTCAACGGCAGACGCGTAACAGAAGTTACGGACTATCGAAGAATAATTTCATGAAAGTATTTTATGAAATGATTTTACGAATTTTCTTGCATAATCGTTTTCATTGCCGAGTCGCGCGTGTTCCCGGGAACCGCTCCGCCGACGATGACACGACGGCGGAGCGATACGGTGCGAGCCACCGGGCAGCCACCGGTGGGGAGTCCGAACCACCAGACCCTGGCACAGCGAGGTAACGTATCCCCATGAGTCTTGGCGAGGAACGAGAGCTTGTCCCGCTGGGAGCCGGCTTCGACGTCGTGAAGCGCGGCTACGACCGCGGCCAGGTGGACGAACACCTGGAACGCCTCGACGCCGACCTCAAGATGCTCACCTCCGACCGCGACGCCGCCGTCGCTCAAGCGAGTGATCTGGCGCAACAGCTCGAGGAGGCGCGCAGCGAGATCGAGGACCTGCGTGGCCAGGTCGAGCGCCTCTCGGTGCCGCCGACCACCATGGAAGGCCTATCGGAGCGGCTGCAACGCATGCTCCGGCTCGCCCAGGACGAGGCTTCGGAGACCAAGGCACGCGCCGAGGCCGAGGCAGGGCACATCCGGGCGAAGGCCGAAGCCGATGCCAGTGCCATGCGGACCCGCTACGACGAGTTGCTCGCCGAGCTGGACGCGCGCCGCCAGGAGCTGGAGACCGAGCACCGGGAGCTGATGGAGCGCGCCCGCGAGGAGGCCGACTCCATCATCAACCAAGCCAAGGAAGAGCGACTGCAGCTCGATCTGGAGGCCGAGGAGCGGCGCGCGAAGGTCGAGGAGGACTTCGAGGTCGCCATGGCCACCCGACGCGCCGAGGCCATGCGGGAGCTGGCCGAGCAGGAGGCCGCCAGCAAGGAGGAAGCCGAGCGGCGGGTGCGGGAGGCCAAAGCCGAGGCCGAGGCGATTCGCCAGCAGATCGCCAGGGAGAAAGAGGAGTGCAAGGCCGATACGCAACGCCGCTACCAGGAGTCGGTCGAGGAGGCCAACCGCCGCAAGCAGGATGCCAGGACCGAGGCCGAGGCGTTGCTGAACAACGCGGCTTCCGAGGCCGAGCGCCGGATCACCGAGGCCACCGAACTCGCCAACCAGCGGATCAACCGCGCAGCCGAGCGGGTGGAGTCGCTGCGGCAGCTGCGCAACCGAATCGCCGAGCAGGTGCGCTCGGCGCGCTCGGCCATCTCCGAGGCCGACACCCTGCTGGCCGAATCCGTGAGCGTGACCGGCAACCGCAACGGCCAGCACGCGGCCGGGGACACCTCCGCAGGCGAGGAGGGCTCCGGCGGAGGTGACGGTGAGCACGACGTGGACGCCGACGCCCCCACCCTGCAGGCCCCGGTACCCGGCGACGCGCACCGCGAGTACCCGGATGAGCAAGGCCACGACCAGCGAGGGTCCGACCAAGGTGACGCTGCCGAGCACGGCGAACGCTCCGTGGGCGACAGCGAACGTCCCGAGTAGTACGCACCGGGGTTACAAGACTCACGACAACCGGCGACGGAGGCTCGTCGTTACCCTGCACAACCGGTTGCCGACCGGCTAAGGTGATCAGCGCGGTCAGCCGACCGGACGAAACGTCGCCGACACGGAGTGAGGAGCTGCCATGGTCGCATATCAGACCGTCGTGGTCGGAACCGATGGCTCGAAGTCGTCGTTCGGGGCCGTCGACCGTGCTGCTGCGGTGGCGAGTGCCACGAACGCGCTGCTCGTCATCGCTTGTGCCTACTACCCCACCAGCAAGGACGACGTCGAGCGCGCCCAGGATGTGCTGGGTGACGAGGCGTATCAGGTCGTCGGTTCCGCCCCGGCGGAGGACACGCTGCAGACCGCGCGGGATCGTGCGGTGCAGCAGGGCGCGACCCGTATCGAAACCGTGCCGGTCCGCGGCGAACCGGTGAAGTCGCTCCTCGACGTCGTCCAGCAGCATTCGGCGGACCTACTCGTCGTCGGTAACCGCGGGTTGAACACGCTCGCGGGCCGCATCCTCGGATCCGTTCCCTCGGAGGTGGCACGCAAGTCCAGCGTCGACGTGCTCATCGCGCACACGACGTAACCGGATCCGGACACGATGCACGGCGAGTCCCCTGCCGATCGCACCGCGCCCACCTCGGACCCCGGTCAGGAATCGATCCGGCGACGTGTCGAGCGGGTGCTGCTCGGTGGCGAGCGGAAGTACACGCGCCTCCAGGTGGCCGAGGCGGCCGGTGTGTCACAGGACCAGTCGCGCAAGCTCTGGAACGCGCTCGGCTTCGCCACAGCGGGTGACGACGAGGTCGTCTTCACCGATGGCGACATCGAGGCGCTGCGCCTCGGCGAAGGGCTCACCGAGATCGGCGTGATCAGCCGCGAAGCCCAATCCTCGGTGACCCGCGCGCTGGGCCACCACCTCTCGCGGCTGGCGGAATGGCAGGTCGCGCTGTTCTGGACCTGGTTCAACGAGCGGCCGGAACTATTCGCCGACGAGGAAACCGTCGCCGAGACCATCGAGGGCATCCTACCGGTGCTGGAGCAGCTTCAGATCCACGTCTGGCGGCGGCACCTGGCCGCCTACACAGGCAGGGCGCTGGCCTCGGAAGAGGACAGCGTGCGGTCCAGCAGGGAGGTCGTCGGGTTCGTCGACATGGTCGGCTACACCCGGCTGTCCCGCCGCGTCGACGAGTACGAGCTCAGCGAAGTGCTGGATCGCTTCGAGAGCCTGGCCAGCGACGTGATCGCCCAGCACGGCGGGCGCGTGGTAAAGATGATCGGCGACGAGGTGCTGTTCGTCGCCGACAACCCTGCCGACGGCGCGGAGATCGCGCTGCGATTGGGCGAGCTCACCGAACAGGAACCCGCGATTCCGGAGCTGCGCACCGGCCTGGCGTACGGCCGGGTACTCGGCCGGTTCGGTGACGTCTACGGGGCGGTTGTCAACCTCGCCGCACGTCTGACCTCGGTGGCCCGGCCGGGCAGCGTCCTGGCCGACAGTGCCTTCGCCGAGGCGCTGTCGCACCTTCCCGACTACAAGCTCCGCACCCGCAAGACGGTCTCGGTACGCGGCTACAACAGGCTGAAGCTGATCACCCTCGAGCGCGCTCGCTGAGGAGGTGCGAGCCGAAGGGCCCCTTCGATACATATCCGGTACCCAAGGAGTCCTTCGGCTCGCACCCACCGGCGATCGTTCAGAGCGCGCCCCGCTGCCATGGGCCCCAGATGGCGACCGTGCGGCCTGGGGTTTCCGGAGCGAGCGGGCTACCGCTGGTCGAGCCTTGCAGGTTGGCGAACAGCACCCTGCCGTCGTGGCTGAACGTCGCGCCGCACCACTCGTCGTCGGTGGGATCCACGCAGAACGGGAACGTACTCCCCTCACCGGTCACGCCGATCAGCTGCGGGTCCGATCGGGAGGTGTCCTCGCACACCAGCAGGGTGCCTCGCGGCGAGACGGTGATGTTGTCGGGGAACGACATCACGGCCCGGTCGAATGATTCGTATACCAGGCTCAGCGTCCCGCCGTCCCGGCCTCCGGGGTGTGGCCGGTATTCCCAGATCTGCCCCTCCCCGACGTCTCCGCCGTTGGTGGAGACCAGGTACACGGCCTGCCCGCCCCACCAGCAGCCTTCCAACCGCGCGAAGGTCGCCCCGCCGCGCGCGTGCCCTTGCCGGTACACCGCCAGTGGATCCGTCTCGGCATCCCGTGGGTCCGGGTCATCGATGTCCACCCACTCGATCGGCAGTTCCGCGCCCTGCGATTGCCCGGTCCGCGTGTCGTATCCAGCCGCGTCGGCCACGGCCAACATCTGCAGCTTCCCTAAGGTCAGGTCGCCGCGGCGGGCCGGGACGAACCGGTAGAAGCCGGCGGTACCGCGATCCTCGGTGAGGTACACGATGCCGGTGCGGTGATCCACCGCGACTGCCTCGTGCACGAACCGGCCGAGCGCCGGAAGCGGCTTCGGCTCCACGGGACGGTCGGCTCGGGAGTCGACCTCGAACACGTACCCGTGATCACGTTCCCAGCCCGCATGCCGCGTGCCCGCGGTCGTTTCCTCGCAGCTCAACCAGCTTCCCCACGGCGTGGGCCCACCCGCGCAGTTGACGATCGTGCCTGCAAGGGAGGTCCAGACCCGCTCGACCTCGACCTGCCCGGAGCGGACGGACACCTGCAGTGTGCTGGTTCCGCCACCGCCCGATCCGTCGTACCGATCGGCAGCATCGCCCGACGGGCTCACCTGGCCCGATCCGGTGCGTTCTTCATGGTTGCGAACGAGCCGGTAGCTGCCGTGCGGTCCACGGTACGCTGCCATGCCGTCATGACCCAGCGGGGTGACATGCCCGTCGTCCATCGTGGTTCCCGCCAGCCCGAACAGCGCAAAATCGAAACCGTGCGGCAGCAGCAGCTCCTGCCGGTAGCCGGTAACCGGATCGGTACGGATGACCGGCCGCAGCTCACCGTAACCACCGTCGCCCAGCCCGACCGTGGTGGACACTCGGTCCGTGGCGTGCGCAGCCCGCACCAGGCCGTCCAACGCGCCGAAGCCGAGGGCGAGCGTTCCCCCCGCGACAGCTCTTTTCAGGAGCGTCCTGCGTGAATGCTGTTCCGGCGCCGAATCCTGATAGGTCACGTTGTTCATCTCCCCGCCGAGTGGACTGGGCGGAGCGGATTCGCCCCGCCGCCACTCACGCTAGGAATAGCCACCCACCGCAGCGTGAACGTAACGTGACGTGCGCGAGCCTCCTCTTCGACCGTTCGGTTTCGCAGCCGGGTGCGAGCCGAAGGACTCCTCGGGTACCGGATATGTATCGAAGGGGCCCTTCGGCTCACCCGGACCCGCGCAGCTTAGTCCCGGTCGGGCAGCACGGCGTACTGCCGGATGCAGAGGTCGGTGTAGGTCACCGGGCCGCGTGGGCCGGGAACCCGGTCGAGGTTGATGCCGGTCTCCGGGACGCCGAGCAGCTTGAAGCCGTCCAGTAGCCGGGTTGTGGCGTTCCAGAACACGCCGGTGCCGGTGTAGCCGTCGATGAACGCCTCCGCAGCGGCCTCGTCCTCGGTGGCGATGCCCGCCGCCAGACCGGAGGTCTGCTCGTTGGCGATGGTCACGGCCTCGTCCAGCCCGCTCACCTGCGCGATCGTCACGGTCGCCTCGCGCTCGGAGTCCAGCGCCCACTCGTAGCCGATCGGGTGGTGGTGCGGCTCCATCGAGGCGCTGATACCCAGCTCGGCCAGTTCCGAGGAGATGACCGGCCACGCGTCCGCATAGGCGCGCTCGTCGATCAGCAGCAGATTCAGCCGGTTGCACACGCCGAGACGGTCGAGGCTGTTGCGCACCAGTGAACGCACCGTCTCCGGGTTCGCCGCAGGGTGCACGTACAGCACGGCTCCACCGTCGGCGTGCGCGAGGGTGCGGACGTCGTGTGCCGCGGCCGTGCGCGCCAGCGCGCGGGTGGTTTCGCCGCTGCCACGCAGGATGACCAGCGGAACCAGGTTGGGGAAGCTGACCAGCGCCTCCGCTGCCTCGCGTTCCGGGCGGGGCACCAGCTGCACCGCCCGCCCGTCGATGCCCGCCTCGGTAAGCGACGGCGCGATCACGCTGTCGAGCAGTCGCTGCGCGGAACCGAGCGCCGCCGAGCCGGTACGCAGCACACCCGCGTTGCGGGACTTGATCAGCTGTGAGGCGATGTCCACGGTGACGTTCGGCCGGGCCTCATAGTTCGCGCCGATCACACCGACCGGCCTGCGGCGCTCCACCAGCCGCAGGCCACCGTCGAGCGTCGCCACCGGGACCGACCGTTGCGGGTGCGGGGTGCCGGACAGCAGGCGCAGCTGCTCGGCCATGCCGGACAGTCGCTCGTCGGTGATGGTGAGCCGGTCGAGCAGGCCGGAGCTCATCCCCTCCTCGCGGGCCTTGGCCACATCGGCCTGGTTCGCCTCGAGGACCTCGGCGCGGTTGGCGAGCAGCCGCTCGGCCATCGCGGTCAGCACGCCGTCGATCGTGCTGTCGGCCACCGCGGCCAACGACGGTGCCGCCTGCTTGGCAGCCGCGGCGCATTCCTCGACGGTCTTGGCTACTTCGTCGGTCATAGCCCACAGTGTGCCGTACCGGTCACCCGGCGGCCGCACCGATCTCGGTCACCACGGGATCGAGCATCCGGAAACCGCCAACCCCCAGGCAGGCCAGCGCCACCGCAGCAAGCACAAGCACCCACAGCAGCGCGGGCACCCTGGTCAGGCGCGCGAGCTGATCGGCGTCGGAGTCGCGGGCGGCTCCCCGCGCCCGCTTGGTCTGCATCTCCAGCACCGGCCGCACCGACCCGAGGAGCAGGAACCATGTGATCAGGTACACGAATACGGCCTGCACCACCGCGCTGCCGTAGAAGGCCACCCCGCCGAGCACGGCGGCGGCCGCGACGATCGTGAAGATCCCGTACGCGTTGCGCACCAGCAGCAGCACGCCGAGCACGAGCAGCGCCGACAGCGCCAGCACCAGCACGATCAACTCGGCGACCACCAGCACGCTGAAGATCAGACCGAGTATCGCCGGGGCGGGGTATCCCGCAAGCGTGGTCAGCACCATCCCGGGGCCGGTGGGTCTACCTCGGGAAACCGTGACGCCCGAGGTGTCCGAATGCAGCCGGATCCCTTGCAGCCGCCTGCCCACCAGCAACGCCATCAACGCGTGCCCCGCCTCGTGGACGATCGTGAGCACCTGCCGGAACAGCCGCCACAGCCCGCCGGAGACCACGAGGATCGCGGCCACGGCAAGCGTCGTCAACGGGATCACGATGTGCGGCTCGGGGGCGACGCCGAAGAGGCGCTCCCACCACTGCTCAGCTTCTGTCGGCACGCTCCAAGGTCATCACATCGGCTGACGGGGCTCGCACTCCGGTCCGTCTACCCGCGTCGGGTCCGCTATCGTGATAGGTATGCACTTCATGCACCAGGACCTGCCCCTCACGGGCTTGGTCATCCGGCCGCGCACGCTGCGTTCCTGAACGCAGCGGCCCGCCCCGCATCCATCGCCGCCCGAGGCGGCGCTTCCCACCAGCCGTGAGCGTCGACGCGCGGCGTCGACCACCGCTTCCGGCCGCAGGTGTGGTCGCTGCGACGCGATCCGAATCGATCCGTCCTCTCGCGTTGGAGCACCACACCCATGTCTCGTTCACGTTCCCGCGCGCGTACCCGGACGCGCGCGACCAGCAATCCCGGCGTGCATTTCCTCGCCGACCCCGCACTGGCCCGCGAGCTGGTGCACACCTGCGCCCCTTGCGAGGCCGATACCGTCGTCGAGCTAGGCGCCGGAACCGGCGCGGTGACCGCCCCGCTGGCCGCCACCGGCGCGCGGGTGCTCGCCGTGGAGCGCGACCCCGCCTTCCTGGCCCGGCTGCGCACCCGATTCCGCGACAACGACAGGGTCACCGTCGACGATGTCGATATCCGGGACCTGACACTGCCGCGCACCAGGTTCCATATCGTGGCCTCACTCCCGTACGGACTGTCCACCACTGCCTGTCGCATGCTGTTCGGGCCAGAGCCCACCGGCTTGCGATGCGCTTCCCTGCTGGTCGAGTGGGGTTTCGCCAAGCGGCTCACCGCCGCTGTGCCGCGCTCGTCCGAACTCGCGTGGTGGAACGCACGGTTCACCATCGAGCTGCGGCGTCCCGTGGCGCCCACGGCGTTCCGCCCACCACCGGCTGTGCGATCCGCGCATCTCGTCGCGCGCCGCGACCCGGCGGTGCGCGGCAGCACCGCCCGAGCGTTACGGACGCTGCTGGCACTGGCGTATCGCATGCCGGGCGAGTCGGTGCGAACGGTCACACGTGCCGCGATGGGTCGGACCCCGCCACCGCGCGTGGTGCGCGCGGTGGGGATCGACCCGGCGGCGGCCGCCGCCTGCACCACCCCGGCGGCCTGGGCCCGGCTTGCCACCCAACTCGCCGACCATCCCCGGGTGCACTGGCCACCGCTGCCCCGCGCACTGGCCCGTCACGGGGTATGGCACGGCGTGTCCGGTCGTCACGCGCGGGCCTGAGAGGTGATACTGGACGAGTCGCACCGCCGCCGACGAGCGATTCCCGCTACCGGGAGGATGGTCCGCCGTGCCTGGACAGCCACCCGACGACACCGTGGCCCGGCTACTCGAACTGCTCGCCGAACCGCCCGAACGCCCGGACTTCTCGCGCGGCTACCTCGATCTGCTCGGCGACACCGACCAGGCGGGCCCCTCGACCGGAGTCACGCAGCGGCTCATGCGCGCCGAGCTCGTCACCGCCATCTACGAAGATTACTGGCGTCCCGGTCTCGGTCGCGTGCTCAAAGGGCCGCGCGGGCCCAGCATGGCGGGTGAGGTGGAGCTGGCCGTCGAGCGGCTCCGGCTCGCACCGGGGCACACCGTGCTGGACGTCGCGTGCGGCACCGGTCGCTTCACCCGCGCCTTCGGCACCGCCGTCGGCACTCCGGCAGGCGGCGGCAGCGAGGGGGCGGGGTTGGCGGTCGGGCTCGACGGTTCGCACCCCATGCTGGCGCGGGCCGTCGAGCGCACCGCCCGGCAGTCCGCTGTGGCCTACCTGCGTGGTGACGCCGTCGCCCTCCCGCTGGCCGCGGACACCGTGGACGCGCTGTGCTGCTTCGCGGCGCTGCACATGTTCGCCGACCCGGAGGCCGCGCTGGACTCGTTCGCGCGCACGCTCAAACCGGGTGGGCGGATCGTGCTGCTGGCCAGTGGGCTCCGCAAGCGCCAACCGGCCCGCACGTTCGACCTCGCGGGCGGCAGGCTGGCAGGTCTGCGCATGTTCGAACGCGGCGAGGTGGCCGAGCTGCTCTCGCAGCGCGGCTTCACCGAGATCACCCAGGACTTCCACGGCGTCGCGCAGATCGTCGCCGCAACGTTCACGCGCTAGCGCTTCCCCGGCGCGCGTTCTACCCCGGGCTGCCCAGGCTTCGTCCGGCAGCGCTCGGCTGGTTGCAGGCCGTGCGTGACGGAGCTCCACGTATCGATCCCGTACAGGAACTCCCGCGCTGCCCACACCATCCGCGGCCCCAGGTAACGTCCCCACGCCACGAACCACTCGTGCCACGTGGCGGCTTGTTCTCGTTTGACTGTCACGCCTGTCATGCTGCTCGCGCCACAGTCGCGGGAACAGTGGCGTGATCGCCACACTTCGCTAAGATTGCGCCATGCCACCGCCGTCGCAGGCACACCCGCCCGCACACTCGCCGCCTCCTGCTTCCGGGCACAAGGTGGCTGTGCTGGCTCACGAGGGTATGGGTGCGTTCGAGCTGGGCACCGTCACCGAGATCTTCGGGCGGCACCGTCCCGACGTGTGCGAGGACTGGTACCGGCTGAGCGTGTGCGTCGAGGACGCTGCCCCGGTCGCAGTGCTGGGTGGTGCCGAGCTGCGGGCGCACGGAAGGCTGGACGACCTCGCGGCAGCCGACACGGTGGTATTGCCTGGGGTGGCCGATCGACACGGGAACCCAGGCCCGGACGTGGTCGACGCGCTCCGCGCGGCCCACGCCCGCGGCGCCCGGATGGTATCCATCTGCAGCGGAACGTTCGCGCTCGCCGCCGCAGGCCTGCTCGACCGGCGACGCGCGACCACCCACTGGCGGTACGCTGATCTGCTGCGCGAGCGTTTCCCGGAGGTGGAGGTCGACCCGCGCCCGCTCTACATCGACCACGGTGACGTGATCACCGGCGCGGGCGGCGCCGCAGCGCTCGATGTGGGGCTGCACCTGGTCCGGCAGGATTTCGGCGCGGGGACCGCCAATAGCCTGGCCCGCAGGCTGGTTGTGCATCCGCAGCGGGACGGCGGCCAGGCGCAGTTCATTGAATCGCCGGTACCGGTCGAGCCCGACGACGACTGGATCGGCGAGAGCATGGCCTGGGCGCTGGCGAATCTCGGGCAACCGATCACGGTAGCGGTGCTGGCGGAGAAGGCCATGATGGCGCCCCGCACGTATCTGAGGAACTTCGCGCGGTGCACCGGCACCAGCCCGATCCGCTGGCTCAACACGCAACGGGTGCAGGCCAGCCTGCCACTGTTGGAAACCTCGACGACCCCGGTGGAGCAGGTGGCCCGCGCCGTCGGGTTCGAGTCGTCAGCCACCTTCCGCCATCACTTCACCGAGCTGATGCGCACCTCACCGGCCGCCTACCGCGCGATGTTCCGGCGCGAGCAGGAGCCCGAACGCCACAGCGACGACCACCGGTCCCGCCGGGATCGTCCCGCCGATAGGCTCAAGGCGTGACAGATCGTCTTGTATGGATCGACTGCGAGATGACCGGGCTGGATCCCGGCAAGGACGCGTTGATCGAGATCGCAGCCCTGGTCACCGACGGGGAGCTGGCCGTGCTCGGCGAGGGCGTTGACCTGGTCATCCACGCCGATGACGATACGCTTGCCGGGATGCCCGAAGTGGTACGCACCATGCACGAGGCCTCAGGGCTGACCGAGCAGTGCAGGCGCTCCACGGTGACGCTCGCCGACGCAGAGCGACAGGTACTCGACTACGTCCGCAGCTACGTACCAGAAGCGGGCACCGCCCCCCTCGCAGGGAACTCTGTGGCCACCGACCGCGCGTTCCTCGCGCGCGACATGCCTGAGTTGGACGCGCACCTGCACTACCGCATGGTCGATGTCTCCTCGGTGAAGGAGTTGGTGCGTCGCTGGTACCCGCGCGTGTTTCACGCCAAGCCGGACAAAGGGCTCGCCCATCGCGCGCTGGCAGACATCCGCGAATCCATCAGCGAGCTCGCCTACTATCGCCGCACCGCGTTCGTCGCTCCGCCGGGCCCGACGAGCGAGGACGCGCGGGCGGCGGCGGCCGAGCTCTTGGGACGCTCTGGCGACGGCAACGGCGAGTAAGATGGGAACCGAGGCCCGATGACGGGCGCTGTCGGGGCGCACGCTACGATATGGCAGCCGGTGTCGCCACGGCGCGAGCGCGGGCCATGGTGGGTGTAGCTCAGCTGGCAGAGCACCTGGTTGTGGTCCAGGAGGTCGCGGGTTCAAGCCCCGTCACTCACCCCAGGACAGCGGCCCCCGCGAAGATTCGCGGGGGCCGCTGTCGTTTTCGTGTCGCGTGACCGTGCCGACTCGCCTCAAGCACCTTCCCCGTCCGAGGTCCATTCCTCCCAGGACATCTGCCATACGCTCCAGCCGTCACTGGCGGCCAGTTCCTGGTCACCGGCGTTGACCACCTCGATGAGGTCACCGGGCTTGGAGATGTTCATCATCCAATCGGCGTCCTCGGTGGAGAGGTTGATGCAACCGTTGCTGACGTTGCGATTGCCCTGGTCACCGACCGACCACGGCGCGGAGTGGTAGAAAATGCCGCTGTGCGACATGCGGACGGCGTGGCTGACCGTGATCTCGTAGCCCTCGGGGGCGTCCGACGGCACGCCGAACGTGCTGGAGTCCATGGTGTAGTCGTAGTGCTCGCTCATCACGGTGTAGACGCCGTTCGGTGTCGGCGTATCCGGCTTGCCCAGTGAAACCGGCAGTGTGCGTGCGTGCTCACCGCCGATGGTGACCTCCATCTCATGGGTCGCCCCGTCGGCACGGGCGATGACCTCCTCGCCGATCGTCATGCTCGCCGAGCGGTCTTTGGCGCCGAACACACCGTCACCGAAGTCCCTGCCGTAGAGCCGGGCATCCACCTCGACCTCGGTGCCCGGCTCCCAGTGCTCGCGCGGCCGCCAGACCAGCCAGGAGTCGTTGAACCAGCGGAACGCGCCTTCCATCTCGGGCTCGCTGGTGATCTCGATCGCGTCCTCGACCGCTTCCCTGTCGGTGATCGGGGTATCGAACTCGAACGACACCGGCATGCCGACACCGACGGTGGCGCCGTCGATCACGTTCGGGTAAGCATCGGCCCGCTGTGCCGGGAGGACGGTGGTGAACTCCGCGGTCTCGGTGACCGTCTCGCCGTCCTCACCGACCCCGCTCGCCTCCAGCACGTACGTCCTGTCGAAGCCGAGCGGCTCGGCCGAGCTCCACGCCGTGCCCTCGTCGTTCATCTCCCCGTCGACCACCGAGCCGTGCGTGCCGACCAGGCTCACGTCGGTGAGCGTGCCGCCCTCGGCCACCACGGTGACCGGGTCGGCGGGGATCACCCCGGTCGCGGCATCCTCCGGCGTCAGCGTGAGCACGGCCGTCTCGGCAGGCGTGTCGACCTCTCCGCCCTGAGGTGAGATATCGGAGGCCTGCGAACCACAGCCGGCAGCGAGCAAGCCGGTGGCCAGCGTCAGCGCCACCCACCGCATCGCCCTGCCCGTCACGCGCACGCGCGACCCCCTTTCACCCTGCTGCCCTGACTCCGCGCGCGGAGTGGGGTCCCCCGACTCACGCCCCAGTGTGCCTGAAGGTTCGCCCGATCGGAGTGATCCATGTCAAGCGCCATCCGTATGGAGCAGCGCCACGAACGCACACTGTTCACCCTTCCAGGTGACCATGGAGGGCTCCCGCGCTGGCCAGCGCCGGAACCGGACCCGCCGTGTCGGACGATCATCACGCCGTGCTACGGTTTTCACGTCACTGCGGCAGGGGGATCGCGGGGATAAGCTCGCGCCATTAGCTCAACCGGCAGAGCAGCTGGCTCTTAACCAGCGGGTTCAGGGTTCGAGTCCCTGGTGGCGCACACTTGTGATGTCTCAGGACATCGACCACGGCCGGACCCTGATTGATCAGGGTCCGGCCGTTTTGTTGTGCGCCTTGCGCGGCAGCCGACGGGACATCCGGTGGGGCGGCTGATCGCGACTGGCTCGCTCACGGCCGTGACCCTCCGGTGACACGGCAGTGCCCCCGCGTCGACGAGCGCGGGGGCACTGGGATGGTTCCGCTCGACCGGTTACCGGTCGCGTAGCTGTGCGGTGAACGCCTGCCACGCCGGGAACGGCACGTCCAGCATGCCGCCCGCGCGGTCCTTGGTGTCCCGCACCATCACATGGTCACTCCGGGTCGCCACCTCGACGCACGCTCCCCCATTCGAGTTCGACCGTGACGACTTCCGCCACCTCACGTCGTCCATTGCTCAGCCACTTCCCGTATCAGCTCGGTCGACTGCCGCCGTGGCAGGGCCTCAGCGCGAATCAGATCCCATCGACGCTTCATACTCGAGAGTACATCCGGGCTATCCAGCACGAAACCACGGGCGGGAGTGTCGACGTAGACGTACTCGCGGCCGTCGACTACGCCGATGCCGAAGGATCCGTCGAGGTGGAGGTGGGTACCGCAGGCGATCGGCACGACCTGTACTACGTAACGCTCGGCCACGGTCATGATGTGCTCCAGTTGCGCCCGCATCGCCTGCGGCCCGGCCATCGGGTAGCGTAGCGCGCGCTCGTCCACCAGCATCACCAGTTCCGGGGGCGGCGGGGATTCCCGGGTCAGGATCTCCTGGCGCTCCAGGCGCGCGGAGACCTTGCTCTCGTCTCCGCCGAGCAGTGCATGAGCATAATCCTCGCTCTGGAGCAGCCCGGGGATGAGCAACAACTCGTACCACCAGATGGCCGCGGCTTCCTGCTCGATCTCGTACCAGGACCGGAACCATTCGGGCAGCCCTTCCTGCGTGAGCAGGTGCTCCCGGATGCGGCCGAGCAAGCCCTCGGTGCCCAGCACGCGATCGGCCTCCCGCGTGAACGCCACGCTCGGCGGTTTGGTCCCCGTCTCGACCTTCTCCACCAGCGAAGCCGAAAAGTTGATTTCCTCGGCGAGCTTGTCCCGGGACCACCCGAGCTCCTCACGCGCGCGACGCAGCTCGCTGCCGAACAGGCTCACTGGCCTCACACCCCCATCTCACTGCTCCATACGAGGGATACACGGGAAGCCGTGTCTGTCATCAGTCCGTTCCAGAGCGTAGCCGACCGGCGTGACGATGACCACATGTCCTGGTTCTGGCTGTACATGCTCGGCATCTTCGCCCTGCCACTCCTGACGCTGGTGCCCTGGGAACGCCTGGCCGACCGGCTGCGCGCGCGCAGGCAAGCTCGGCACGCCAACGACCCCCGGCCCCGCATGGTCCGCTTCGGCAACGGCTACTACCTCGACCGGGGACTGTGACGCGCCCACCCACCCTGTCCACTCACGCCCCCAGAAGCACGGAGGAACGACCCATGAGCACCTGGTACCGCGCCGACGGCACCATCATCATCCACGACCACCACTACGACGAAGTCCACATCATCACCCCCGACGACCCCGACCACCCCAACAACACCACACCACGCGGCGACGACAGCGACGACGCGTGACACTGTTCGATCCGCAATGGACAGTAGAACGCGGCTCGGATGACGGCCAGCGAACAGCAACGGCGAGCCGAATGTGGCAGCCGTTCCGTCTAGGGCACTGAACGTCACGTTCAGCCCCACACTTCCTGGCGGGTTACCCGATTCCTGCGATGGACATCCCGGTCACCGCGGCTATCGCGGCGAGGATGCTCCAGACGATCGTGGCGATGCCGATCCAGGCGAACGCGACCCGCGGGCGAACGCCGAGCCCCACGGCGACCAGTGCCGAGAGCTGCGTACCCAGCCCGATAGGCCCCAGCACCGCGAGCGCGGGCAGGCCCCACCTGTTCATCACCCGCTCCACACGAGCCCAGCTGGCCGGGCGTTCCTGCTCGTCGGCGCCACCGGCCCCCGCGCCCACGGTCACCCGCTGCCTGCGGCGAGCGAACCACCACAACCGAATGCGCTCGCCGAACCACGCCGCCAGCGCCACTGTCAGCAGGTTGCCGACGAGCCCGACGATCACCGTCGGCGCCGGGTGCAGACCCGCCACGATCCCCGCGGGAATCACCACGATCGCTTCCAGCCAGGGCGCCGCCCCGCCGAGGAACACCCCGATCAGCATCAACACGCTCGACACGCTCACCGGCACCCCCCGTACCGCCGCGTCCCGCTCGCCCGCGAGGGGCAAGCCGCCGGAACCATCCCCTGCCACGTCGCTTCCACAACGCCAATATATACCGTCTGGACGGTATATATAGCAAGGTATACGGGACCGATATCACCACCGCCCCGCGCTGGGCGCAGCGACAGCAAGGGCCCGCACCTATAATCGCCGGTAACGAGTCATGCGGGAGGTGTCCTCGGTGTACGCCGTGTTGGCGCAGATCACCGCTGCCGTTCACTTCCTCGGCCTGGCCTACATCGTGTTCGGCGGCTTTCTGGGGTGGCGTTGGCCGCGCGCGCTCCTGCCCCATCTCCCGTTCGCGCTCTGGGGGCTGCTCGTCGTACTCGGCATCAACCCGCAGCACCCGCTGACGTGGTTGGAGGACCAGTTCCGCATGGCCCAAGGGCTCGATCCGATGCCGGGTGGTTTCAACGAGTACTACATCTACGGCACGCTCTTCCCCCACGAGCTGCTCCCGCACGTCGCCGTGCTGGTGATCAGCCTCGTCATCCTGTCCTATGTCGGGACCCTCGTCCTCTGGTACCGGCGGCGGCAACGGGAGCGCGCGCCCTCCGAGGCGCATGAGGGCTGACACGGCAGCACGCTCTGATGCCCGGGTGTTCGCCTACCGGGCATGCGGTGGCCGCTCAGGATCCGGCTTCTGGCAACATGATCGCGTCGATAATGCTGTGTCCGCATGCCGAGCACGTCATCATTTGGGAGCCTTTCGATGCGTAAGATTGGTCTGCTACCCGCCCTCGCTCTCGCCGCCACCGTGGCCGCCTGCGGCGGATCGTCCCCGCAGGATCAGTGGGCCGAGGAGGTCGAGAACGCCGGAATCCAGCCCGGCGAGGAGCTCAGCTACGAGCAGCTGTACGACCGGGCCGAGATGTACTGCGACTTCGGTTCCGAGGACGAGATCGCCATGATGGTCGAGCAGATGTTGGACGACGAGAACGAGACCAGCCTGCTTGCCCCGGACGCCGACCACGAGGCAGCCGCTCAAGCCCACGCCTCGGCGACCTGGACACACGCCTGCGGCGAGGGCGAGGACGGCGACGAGGACGAGTAGGGCTAATCCACAGCCCTACTGTTCCGGTAAGCGGAACAGTAGGGCTTCCTGTGATCCACCCCACTGCCTACGATCTGCGCACCGGTCGTCGACAGGCCGGTATCGGGCGGCGGACCGGACAGGCCGGGCGCGCCGGTACACACAGAGTGGGGTGGACTCATGGATACCTTGTGGGAAGCCGAGATCGCACCGGTCGTCTGGGTCCAGGGCTGGGGTGATTGGCTGGAGCTGCCGATGGCAGGACTGTCAGCGCTCGGTTCGCAGTTCCTCTACCTCGCACTGGCCCCGCTGGTGTTCTGGAGCATCAGCGCGAGTCTCGGCGCACGCCTGTACGTGCTGCTAATGGCTAGTGCCGCCGTCAACATGCTGCTCAAATCCCTGGTGTACGGGCCGCGGCCCTACTGGCTCAGCCCTCAGGTCACCCAGCTGGCCACCGAATCCAGCTTCGGCGTGCCCTCCGGGCACGCGCAGATGTCAGCGACCATGTGGGGCTATCTCGCGGCGATGCTGCGGCGACGCTGGTTCTGGGTCGTCGCCGTGTTCCTGATCGCTGGCATCACACTGTCCCGGCTCTATCTCGGCGTGCACTTCATCAGCGACCTGCTCGTCGGGCTGGTGCTCGGGGTGGGGATCGTCTGGCTGGCGCTGCGCTACCAGGACCGGGTCATCCGCTGGTGGCAAGGCTGGTCACTGCGGGGGCAGCTGGTCATGGCGCTGGGCATCTCACTGGTCGCCCCGCTGATCGCGGTGAGCTGGCAGGCGATCGTCCGGACAGATTGGACAGCCCCGGCGAGCTGGACCGGCGCCGTTCCCGACGACGTGGTCACCGGTGGGATCAGCGTGCTGTTCCAGGTCTCCGGTGTGCTGCTCGGCCTGCTGGTGGCACTGTCGCTGCTGTGGGCGCGGGGCTGGTACAGCGCCGCCGGGTCGATCCGGGTCAGGGTGCTGCGTGGCGTGCTCGGCCTGGCGGGGATGGCAGCCATGGTAGCGCTGCTTCGAGTGACGATCCCCGACCTAGCCGGGGAGTTCGGGTACGCGCGGGACTACCTCAGCGGCATGCTGACCATGCTGTGGGGATTCTTCGTGTTGCCGGAGCTGTTCATCCGGCTGAAGCTGGCCACGCGTGGGGAACCGGACGTTCACCGTGCCTCGGCAGAGGCACGGTAGGCGCCGTCGGCATAGGCCGCCAGACCACGTTCGTCCTGCACCACGACCTTGCCCCGGCGCAGCCGTACCAGATTCAGCTCGGCCAACTCGCCCAACGCCTTGGTCGCCCGCTCTCGTGTGGTGCCGACCAGCTGCGCGAGCTGCTCGTGGGTGAGTTTGATCGGCTGCGGCTTGCGGTCCTGATCGGTGGCGAGCAGCGAGCGCAGCGAGCTGGCGACCCGCTCGTTGACGTTCTTCGACACCACGTCGGTCAGCCGCTCCTCCAGATCGGCCACCCTGGCACCGAGTTGCTCGGTGATACGGGTGGCGATCCGGTGGTCCGACAGCAGCAACCGCCGCACGTCGTTCCTGCTCATCAGGCAGAGCAGGCTCGCCTCGATCGCCTCGGCCCAGGTGCCGCCCATGCGCAGGCCGAGCAGGTCCATCTCACCGAAAACCGTGCCCGGTCCCGCGACACCCGTGGTGACCGTACGACCGTCGGTGGTCACCCGGTAGAAGCGCAGCCGCCCGGTTTTGACGATGTAGAGCACCTGGGCCGTGCCGGTGGGGGCGTGCACGACCTGACCCGCGGCGACCGTGCGCGCGGGCGCCTGCGACCCGATCGTAGCCATCTCCTTGTCGGTGAGATCCCGGAAGATCTCGACCTCGGAGATGCACCAGTGTTCGCGCACCGACAACCCTCCGGACACCGAACCGTCGGCACTGATGGACTCAAGCATCGTAGCCGACGGCAAGCTTGTCCAGTTCGGCGAGGAGTTCATCGAGGTCGGGGTTGCCGAGCGAGTACACCGCCCCTTCGAGGACATAGGCGGGTGTCCCGATCACCGCATCCGGCACGGTCGCCTGCGGATCCGAGACGTCGACGATCTCCACCCGGTGAGCCGGGCGGAGCCGGCGCACCCGGTGCGCGAGCAGCGACGCCGTGTCACAGCCCGCGCAGCCGGGTGCGATGTACACCTGGAGGTGCGCCCGTCTCATCCGCGTGCCGTGCGGCGGCACAGTCCGTAGAACACCGCCGCGGCGACGAGTCCGAAGATGACGTGCCCCATCAGGCTCAGCCACTGGTCGGCCTCGATCACGAACACCATGTCGCTCATTCCCGGGTCCGCGGTCACGCTCAACCACAACGGCATGAGGATCAGCGCACCCAGCACCCACCAGATGATGCCGTAGATCATGCCGCCTGCGAGGATCGGTGCGATCCGGTCGGCGAAGCTCCCTGCTATCACGCCGAAGATCGCACCGATGACCGCCGAGTTGGCCAGGTGGACGATGAACCCGACGGCGGCGTTCTCCACTCCGATGAGCATGCCCACCATGGGCAACATTCCCATCATCGCCATGAGCATGCCGAAGACCACACCACCGATGAGACCGGCGACCACGCCGTAGCCCACCCTGGCGCCGATTCCTGGAGTGGCGTGCACCTGTGTCGACATGAGATCAACCTCCTTGCTGATTCGCTGTCCGGCCGGTGTCCGGCCGGCTGACTGGCCGCGGGAGCGCGGAACTGGTCATACACGGTGGCACGGCGAACACGACACATTCGGTACCCGCGGTCACATAACGTTCGCCAACCGGACATCGCAGTGTCAGCGCCCTGACAATCCCCTGCGAGATACCGTCGGGCACGGTTGAATGGAGGGCGCTGGGGGCGCAGGCGTGCGCCTCCGCGCCTCGCGGTGACTAGCATCGTGACAAGCATCCGGAAGACTGGAGGTTCAGCGTGCCTATTCGTACCCGTACCGTTGGGCTACTCGCAGCCACCGCGCTCACCCTCGCCGCTTGCGGCTCCGCAGCCGACGACGCGGACGCGGATTCCACAGGCGACGACACCGCTGGCTCCACCGCCGAAGGCGACGCGGAACAGGCGATGGAAGTTCCCGACGAGCTGACGTTCACCGCGGAGTCCCTCGACGGCACCGAGATACACGGGGAGGCCTACGCGGAAGGGCCCGCGGTGTTCTGGTTCTGGACACCGTGGTGCACCGTGTGCCAGTCCGAGGCTCCCTCTCTCGCCGAAGCGCACGCCGACCACGGCGGGGAGGTCGAGTTCGTCGGTGTCGCCGCCGACGACGAGCTGGCGGCCATGCAGGATTTCGTGTCCACCTATGAACTGGGTGGTTTCGAGCACATCAACGATGCCGAGCGGGACGTGTGGACCCGTTTCGGTGTCACCAGCCAGCCCGCTTACGCGTTCCTCGATGGCGACGGGGACGTCGACCTAGTTCGCGGCTCGGTGTCCGAGGACGAGCTCGGTGACCGCCTCGACGCGCTGACATCCTCCTAACACCGCGAACTGCCCGATATGGACCCTTCGATCCTCGCGTTCGCCCTCGCTGCGGGGCTGGTGGCGGCGTTCAATCCCTGCGGGTTCGCGATGCTGCCCGCCTACCTGGCGCTGGTGGTACTCGGCGACGGCGAGCACTATAGCCGGGCGAGGGCGGTGTCCCGGGCGCTGCTGGCGTCCGCGACGATGGCCGCCGGTTTCCTGCTGGTCTTCGGCGCGTTCGGGCTCGTCGTCTCGCCGCTCGCCAGCCAGGTTCAGCAGTACCTACCGGTGATCACCGTGGTGATCGGTGTGGCATTGGTGGCGCTTGGCGCGTGGCTGCTGTCGGGGCGCGAACTGTCACTGATGCTGCCGAAGCCCCAGGGTGGTGCGCCGACGAGCCAGCTGCACTCGATGTTCACCTACGGGCTCGCCTACGCGATCGCGTCGCTCTCGTGCACCATCGGCCCGTTCCTCGCGGTGACCAGCCAGACGTTCCGCGCCGGTTCCGTCGGCCAGGGTGTGCTGGCGTTCCTCGCCTACGGCGCGGGCATGGCGCTGGTGGTGGGCGTGCTCGCGATGGCCGTCGCGGTGGCTGGCTCCTCCGTGGTCGCGCGGGTTCGAGGCGTGCTCAGGCACATCAACCGGATCGCGGGATCGCTGCTGGTACTCGCCGGTGCGTACGTCACCTACTACGGCGTATACGAGATCCGGCTGTTCCATTTCGGCAGCGGCGCCGACGACCCCATCATCGGCGCCGCGACATCGCTACAGGAGGCGCTGGTTTCCGTTGTGGACGCCATCGGCGTGGTACCGCTGCTGGTGGCCCTGGCCGTGGCGGTGCTCGGGCTGGTGCTCGCCGGGCTGCGCAAGCGCCGCGCCTCAGCCGGCACCGGTCAGCGCACGTAACCGCCGCGTCGACCACACCAGCGTGCCGCCGACCAGCACCAGCGCCAGCGGGTAGAACACCGGCTGCAACGGCACCAGGACCGGCATCAGGCTCGCCGCCACCCCGGTGCCCAGCACCAGCAGGAACGTCGGCACGCAGCACGCGAACCCGAGCAGGAAAGCGGGCGCGGCGGCCAGTACCCCGCTGTAGCCCGGCCTGCGGCAGGCCACCGCGTGACGGGCCGTGTAGGCGGCCACGGCGAGGGAACAGCCGACAAGCAACGCCAGGACCGCGCCAAGCGCGATATTGACAGGGCTGACGAAAACGGCGAGGTGCGCGCCGGGATACAGCGCGAGCAGCGGCTCGAACAGGTAGGGCGCCCTCGCGTCGAACACACCCCTGTCGACGAACTGGACCGTGGGCGATCCGGCCCACCTGCCGGACAACGAAGCGGCGAGATCACCGATCGCGACGAGGTAGAGCAACAGCACCACCGAGCCCGCGATCAGGACCACCCCGCGGTAGGGTCGCCTGGCCAGCACCGTCCGCAGCGTCTGCGGTACACGCGCCACGGCGCGCACCAGCGCGTCGCCGACGTCGCCGACACCGGCGAGCCAGCGGGCCAGGGAGCCAGGGTCGCTCACCGCATCACCTCGGTGTCCGGGTAGAAGGCGAACCAGGCGAACCACATCGCGTCCATGAAATCCGCGGTTTCGAGGCCGTTGCCGAGCTCCCACACTCGCGCGGTCGCCAGCCCCTCGTCCCACTCCGCACGGATGGCCACGCCACCGACGTCGGCCTCGACCGAGCGGTCCTGACGGACGAGCTCCTTGGGAATCGCCAGCTGCTCCCCTCCGGCGCGCACACCCAGCACGACCTCCTTGTCGCCGAACCGATCGTCGGTGTGCAGTACCGGGAAGAGGGTGCCCTCGTCGACGTAGTAGCCGCTCCGGTTCGGGTAGGAACCGTAGGGATCCCGGGTGTAGTCCCTAGCCGCGCCGGTGTCCAGAGACAGCACCGCGCTGTCCGGATGCGCCTCGCGCCAGGCTCGCCAGGTGGTCCATACCAGCGGCACGGTACGCAGGACCTCTCCCATCAACGGCCCGGTGATCGCGGTACCGAGCACCTGGGGCCATTCCGAGTCGGTCTCCCTGTCGTACATCAGCAGGTTCGAGTTGACCAGCTTGCCGGTGGTACCGAACGTCATGTCGTCGCGATCGCCGGTTCCGGTGAACCCGATGGTGGTGCCGGTCAGGGGGCAGTAGGTGACCACGAGGCGATCCCCGCCCACGCGGTCGTTGACGATCTCGTGCCACACCAGCACCGGCTGCGGGTAGGCGCGGACCTCGCCGCCGTACCGCAGGCCGAAGACCACGTCGTCGTCGTCCAGGTAGTCCACCTCGTCGACGGTGACGAACCGCGGATCGTCGATCGAGGGAATACCGTCCTTGCCCGGACCACCTGAAGTGGTCGCCTCCACGAGGTCATCGAACTCACCGTTCGCCGATGCGCTCGCGCTTCCCGCCGTGTCCTGCCGCGCCCGCCACACCAGGCCGCCCGTGCCGCCCAGCACGGCGAGCCCGCCGAGCACACCGGCGCCCTTGAGTACCTGCCGCCTGCCGGGTGCCGAACGTGCTGACCCTTCCACGGCTCTCACCACCTCTGCGTCCCACTGTTCCCTCGCCTGCTCGGAGGGCGCGTGCCTCCAGCCAACCCGTACGGCGGGCGGGAAGTTCGCCGACTGTCAGCTCGCGGACAGTCGGTCACCGGCGTGACGCGGTAGGCAGCGCCCGCTCAGCCCGCGGCCGTGTCGTGATGCGGGTGGGTGAAGCAGCGCATGAGGTCCGGGACCGCGTGCCGCTGTCCCGGAGCGAGCGAGTCCAGGAACTCCCGACTCCGGGACCGGCTCTCGGCGATCAGCTCGGCTGCCCGGGAGAAGTCGCCCCCCGATACCGACAGCGGACACAGCGGCGGTAGTACGACGAGCGCGACGTTCTCGGGAACATGGGCGAGATCGCTGATCACCTGACGGTGGAGGAGCAGGGTGATGGCATGGGCGGCCATCGACGGCACGGTGCCCGGCGGCTGATCGAGGTCGCAGGCATACCCCCCGGGCAGCACGTACACGGTGCGAGCGCCGAGGCCGATGGCGTGCGCTATCGGGGTGTTGTTGGTGACGCCGCCGTCGATGTACTCGCGGCCCTCGTGACGCACCGGCGGAAACACGCCGGGTATGGCCGCGCTGGCCAGCAGCGCGGACTCAACCGGCCCGGCAGCCAGGCGCGCGCCCACACCGGTGAGCACATCGGTTGCCATCACCGACAGGGGCACGGGGGCTTCGTCGAGCGTGTCGAACCCCACCCAGCGGGAGACCAACCGGCGGAGCCCGCGCAGCGACGAGAAGTGATTGCGCCGCCCGAGCAACGCGAGCAGCCCGGTGGTCACCGGCACAGGGAACACGTCCTTGCGGCGCAGCCCGATCCAGATCTCGGCCAGCTCGTCCGCGGTCTGCGGGACCGGCGGGCGCGAGGCGATGTAGGCCCCGTTGAGGGTACCGGCGGAGGTGGCGATCAGCAGGTCGGGGGCGATCTCCCGCTCGTAGAGCGCCTGTAGCATGCCCACCTGCACGGCCCCCATGCTGCCGCCGCCGGAGAGCACGAACGCCACCGGCCGCTCGTCGGGAACCTCGGGTTCGGAGTTTGCCATGGACTACTCCTTGCGGAACGTTTCCGGGATTCCAGCCGTCCCTGCCGTTCAACCGGGCAGCGCGAGCAATCCCCGCGCCACCTCGACGAGGTCGTCCCCGGCGACGTCGGGGGCGGCGAAGATATCCGGGTAACGGCCCTCGTGCCTGCTCGCCCACCCGGTCGTCAAGCCCGCCCGGCGCGCCCCGTGGCAGTCGAACGCGTGCACCGCGACGAGCGCGGTCCCTGCTGCCCGGCGACCCAGATGGTGCAGCGCGTGCTCGTACACCCGAGCAGGCGGCTTCCAGCTCCCGGCCTCGGCGACGCTGATGACCGTTTCGATGGTGCGGTCGAGCCCGGTGCGCGCGAGGAAGTCTCGCGTGCCGTGCTCGGTGCCGTTGGTCAGGCAGGCCAGCTGTACCCCGGCGCCGGCCAGCTCACGGGCGGCGGGTTCCGCATCGGGCTGAGGGGGCAGCTCACCGAAACCGGCGAGCACGTGCTCGACATCGGCGTCGCCGAGTTCCCCGCCGGACAGCGTGTGGAGCGCGGCGGCCGCCACGCGCGGGAACGGCACGTAATCCCCGGCCAGCGACAACGCCATCCCGTCACGCAGTACCCGGTCGAACCATCGCGCCAGGAGCTCGGGGGCGAGCCCGACGGCTGCGAACCGTTCCCGCAGTGGCTCGAGAGACATGAGCGTCTCGACCACGTCGAAGAGCACCGTGTCCGGTCTGTTCGCCATGCTCGGCTCCTTCGATCGTGTTCGCCGCCACTGCCTGGTTACTTGCCCTGAGGCCAGGTATCCACCACCGCATCCGGGGCACGCATCGCGCTCAGCGCGGCGGAGGCGGCATGGCGCAGCGCGCGTGCCTCGGCCCCGTCACGCGACCGCACGTTGATGCCGTGGGTCACCATCACCAGGTGCTCCACCATGGCCTCGATGTCGGCGTCAGCACGGAGCTGGCCGAGTTGGGCCGCGCGCCGCACCGCGGCGTGCAGCGCGCCGCGCAGCCGCTCGTGCTGGGCGGCCAGGATCGCCGCGACCTCCGGATCAGCGCCTTGCGCCGTGGCTTGGAGCGCGGTGACCAGGCAACCCCAGCGTGCCCGTGCTCCCCAGCACCGCGCCGTGATCAGCCGCCCGAAGAACGCCGCGATGCTCGGCAACCCGTCTCCCCCGCCGTCCAGCGGGGTGAATACCGGGGCCACGTACCGGTCCAGGTACCGCTCCAATGCGGCGAGCCCGAGCTGGTGCTTGCTGCCGAAGGTGGCGTACAGGCTGGACCGGCTCAGCCCGGTCACGTCGACGATGTCCTGGATGCCGGTCTCGGCCCATCCCTGCCGCCACAGCAACAGCACGACATCGTCGATCGCCTCGTCCGGATCGAAGTGCTTGGTCCCGGGCACCTACGTCCCCTTCAGTCCTCGTTGCCGGGAGCTTCCCCGCCTCACGCCGGCCACCTCCTGGAACGTGCGGTCCAACCTATGGGGACGGCATCCCGCGAGGCAAGTCACGATCGGGCGAATCGCGCCGCCACGTAGCGTGCCGACGCCGGTGGCCGACCATGACCCGGCTCTGATGCCCTGTACGCACACTGCGGGTATGTCAGCGTGATGACAGCATGGGATTCGGGGACCGGCGCGCGTGGTTGCGCCGGGAGTACACGGCGATCGCGATCCGGAGAGGACATCGATGACCAGTAGTACCAAGATCACCTTCAGCGGATCCAGCGGCGACACGCTTGCCGGGCGTCTCGACCTGCCAGATGGCAAACCGCTGGCTTACGCGCTGTTCGCACACTGCTTCACCTGCAGCAAGGATGTCCTGGCCAGTTCCCGCATCGCCCGCTCACTGGCCGAGGCGGGGATCGCGGTGCTGCGCTTCGACTTCACCGGCCTCGGTCATTCCGAAGGCGAGTTCAGCAACACGAACTTCAGTTCCAACATCGACGACCTGATCCGGGCAGCGGGTCACCTGCGGGAACATTACGCCGCGCCGTCGATCCTCATCGGACATTCGCTCGGCGGTGCGGCCGTGCTAGCCGCGGCGCACCGGTTGCCCGAGGTCAAGGCGGTAGCTGTGCTCGGCGCGCCCGCCGACCCGGAACACGTCACGCGGCTACTCGGCGACGCACGGACCGACATCGAGCAGGAAGGCGAGGCCGAGGTCAGCATCGCGGGCCGCAGGTTCCGCATCCGCTCCGAGTTCCTCCAGGACATCGGCACCCAACCCCAGGCCGAGCGCATCGCGAACCTGAACGCAGCATTGCTCGTGCTGCACTCGCCGACCGACGAGATCGTATCGGTCGACAACGCGCGGCTGATCTTCGATGCCGCTCGCCACCCCCGCTCGTTCGTCTCCCTCGACGGCGCCGACCACCTGCTCACCGATCCCGCCGACGCCGCGTACGCCGCCACGGTGATCGCCGCGTGGGCGGGCCGGTACGTCGACCTGGCCGCGGACGCGGACGGCGCCGGTACGGTGGACACGCCCTCGGCCGAGGCTCCGGAAGCCCCGGTCGAGGGTGTGGTGCGGGTGGCCGAGAGCGGTGCCGGGCCGTACGCGCAGCGGGTCACGGTGGGAACGCACGTGCTGGCCGCGGACGAGCCGCGGCCCACCGGGAACGACACCGGTCCCTCGCCGTATGACCTGCTGTTGGCCGGTCTCGGCGCGTGCACCGCCATGACGCTGCGCATGTATGCCGACCGCAAGGAGTGGGCGTTGCAGCACGTCGCGGTGTCGCTGCGCCACTCGCGGATCTACGCGCGGGACTGCGAGAGCTGCGAGACCGAGCAAGGCAAGATCGATCGCATCGAGCGGTCGATCGAAATCGACGGCGATCTCGACGAGGACCAGCGGCAGCGGCTGCTCGCCATCGCCGACAAGTGCCCGGTGCACCGCACGCTGCACTCGGAGACCGTCATCGACACCACAGAGGCAGGCATCGCGGCTGGCTGACGTCGCGATAGGCACCCGCCCGAGCCGACAGTGTCAGCCTGCTGACATCCGCGGCACCCGGCGGCCCGTTTCGTGGTGACGTGGTCGCATGGTCACGTTACGAGAAGGCGACGTGCTGGATCGGCGCAAGTTGGTGGGAATCGACGGCGAGCTGGTGCACCTACCCGATCCGCAGCGCCGGGTGCACCTGCAGTTCCGGCGCTACGCGGGCTGCCCGATCTGCCACCTGCACCTGCGGTCCATCGCGAGCCGCCACGAGGAGATCCGCGCCGCGAACGTCTGTGAGGTGGTGGTGTTCCACTCGAGCGCCGAGACGATGCGCCGGTATCACGACGACATGCCCTACACCGCGATCGCGGATCCCGAACGGCACCTCTACGCGGAGTTCGGGGTGACGACCTCGCCGCGGGCCTTCCTCGACCCCCGCGGGTGGGCATCGGCGATGCGTGGTGTCGTGCACCAGCGGAGCCTGCGCGGCGCCGTCGGCGACGGTGAGACGCATCTGGGATTGCCCGCCGACTTCCTCATCGATCCCGACGGCACCGTCCTCGCGGCCAAGTACGGCGCCTACGCCGATGATCAGTGGTCGGTGGACGAGCTGCTGGAGCTGGCCGGACTCGGCAAGCGGGAACGCGGGTGATGTCACTGCCGCACGTCCTCACCGTCGACACGCACGCAGGCGGCGAGTGCGGCGACGTTGTCCGCCGCCAACGCCTGTGCCGTACTCACCAGCTCGACGACGCGGTCATCGACGACCGTGTAGTAGATACGACGCCCGTCGCGCCGCCGACGCACGTAGCCACAGTCGGCCAGGCACGCCAGGTGGCTGGATACGCGCCCCTGGGACAGGCCGATGTGATCGACGCACTCGCCGACGGTGCGCTCACCGTGGAGCAGGAACTCCAGCAGCCGCAGCCGCGCCGGATCCCCGAGGGCGCGGAAGAACTTCGCCACGACCTCGACACCCTCCGGCTTCTCCGGAAGCACGACGTGCGCTGGTTCCGGGTAGTCTGCTCCGCTCATAGCACACCAGCTTGATATATCCGCATAAGCGAATATTATAGAGGTGTCTATCACGAATTCCACAACGATCTCTGGTGGGGCTACCATGCACTACGATCTCGCGATCATCGGTTCCGGCAGCGCGGCCTTCGCCGCCGCGATCACCGCGCGCGGGCACGGCCGCAGCGTCGTCATGATCGAGCGCGGCACCCTCGGCGGCACCTGCGTGAACACCGGCTGCGTGCCGTCGAAGGCACTGCTGGCCGCGGCAGAGGAACGCCAGGTGGCGCTCGCCGACCACGTTCCCGGCATCCACACCGACGCGGGCGCGACCGATCTCGCGGCGCTATCGGCCGACACCGGCGCACTGGTGGCACGGCTGCGCAACGAGAAGTACCGTGACCTCGCCGCAGAGTACGGCTGGCAGGTCCTGTCAGGCACCGCGCGGTTCCTGCCGGATCCCGCGATCGAGGTCACCCGCCCCGACGGCGAGACCACCACCCTCGATGCGGAGCATTACCTGATCGCGACGGGATCGGCTCCGGCGCTGCCACCGGTTCCCGGCCTGGCCGAGGCCGGATACCTCACCTCGGCGGGTGCGCTGGCACTCGACACCGTGCCGGAGTCGCTGATCGTGCTGGGTGGCAGCGCCGTCGGCCTGGAACACGCCCAGCTGTGGAGCAGGCTCGGCGCGCGGGTCACGGTGGTCGAGCTCGCCTCGCGGCTGGCCCCGAGCGCCGAGCCCGAGCTCGGCCGCACCCTCGAAGCCGCGTTCCGTGACGAGGGCATCGCCGTGGTGACCGGAGCCCGCACCCACCGGGTCGACCGTGCCCACCACGATGGCGACGGCTACCGGGACGGCTACCGAGTCGCGCTGGACGCGCCGGACACCGGTACCACCGAGCTCCGCGCCGAACAGCT
This sequence comes from Haloechinothrix sp. LS1_15, assembly GCF_033042135.1. NCBI lineage: Bacteria > Bacillati > Actinomycetota > Actinomycetes > Pseudonocardiales > Pseudonocardiaceae > Haloechinothrix > Haloechinothrix sp. LS1_15. The sequence continues at coordinate 177,545 of NZ_WBXM01000008.1, forward strand.
CCTGGTCGCCACCGGGCGCGCACCGGTCACCGACGCGCTGGACCTCGACGCCGTCGGGGTGACGCGCGGCGAGCGTGGCGAGGTGGTGGCGGATCCATCGCTGCGCACCGCGAACCCCCGCGTGTGGGCGACAGGGGACGTAACAGGCGGTCCGCAGTTCGTCTACGTCGCCGCCGCGCACGGCACCGTCGCCGCCGACAACGCACTGACCGGCGCCGGACGCACCCTCGACTACCGCCACCTGCCCGCGGTCATCTTCACCAGCCCCACGCTCGCCTCGGCGGGGATGACCGAAGCCGAGGCACTGGACGCGGGCTTCGACTGCGAATGCCGCATCCTCGACCTGGAGTACGTGCCGCGAGCTCTGGTCAATCGCGACACTCGTGGCGTGATCAAGCTGGTTGCCGAACGCGACACGGGACGATTGCTCGGCGCGCACATGCTGGCACACGGCGCGGGCGATGCGATCGCGGCGGCGGTGTACGCGGTGGCGACCGGCATGACCGTGCACCGGATGGCCGAGCTGTGGCTGCCGTACCTGACCATGGCCGAAGGCCTGAAGCTGACCGCGCAGACCTTCACCCGCGACGTGTCCAAGCTCTCCTGCTGCGCGGCGTGACCGCGACACGAAGGAGGACGTTCGCCATGACCGGGACACCACACCCTGAGCCGAACACATCCCGCGCCGCAGCGGCCCTCACCCCCGAAGCACGCGGTGTGCACCGCGCACTGCTGTCCGGCTTCGCCGCAACGGGGCAATCACTGACCCGGGAAGATCTGGAACGAGTAGCGCACCGTCACGGCACCGATGTCGCAACGGTGGTGACCGAGCTGGCCGAAGCCGACGTGGTGGCCTTCGGCGAGCGCGGGGAGGTGCGGGCGGCCTACCCGTTCGCACCGGTTCCGACGCCCATCAGCGTGACGTGGCGAGGCGGTCCGGCCGCGTACGCCATGTGCGCCATCGACGCGCTCGGCATCTCCGCCATGCTGGACCGGGCGGTAACGATCACGGCGTGCGAGCCACGCACCGGCAAGCGCATCACCGTCGACGTCGACAACGACCAGGCATCGTGGCATCCCGATTCCGCCGTGGTGTTCGCAGGCACGGTGAACGACACATGCTGCGCCGCGGTGGATCGTATGTGCGGATACGTCAACTTCTTCACCTCAGCTCGAGCCGCGTCCGATTGGGCATCCGATCACCCTGATGTCCGTGGAGCCGTGCTCGACCAGGCGACGGCTTTGGCCTCAGGCATCGCCGAGTTCGGCGAGCTGCTGCGGATGTGACGGCGACGTCATCGAGGCGGACCGGCTTGGCGGGGACAACGCCCGCGCTGGCAAGTGCTGGCCGCGCGGAGCGGCGAGGCCCCACCGAGCCCGGTTGAGGCGGGCAGGTATCCCGCTCCTACGCCTGGGTAAGCGATCGGGAAACACCTCGACCAGACCCAAATGTGCTACAATTGCTACATCCGGTAATCGTGGAGGAGCCATGTCACGCACCATTGCGCACCGTGAACTGCGGAACAACAGCAGCGCGGTGCTCCGTGATGTCCAGGCAGGCGAAAGCATCCAGATCAGCAATCACGGCGAGGTGGTCGCTCTCCTCGTGCCGCCATCCCATCCATCGGCAACGTCGCTCCAGGTCCGCCATGCCCGCATTCGGGGAGGCTTCAGCCAGCTGTCCCGCGTGCGCATCCCACAGTCGACCCAGGACGTTCTCGATGATCTCCGAGGCGACCGTTGACGGCATACGTCGAAACATCGGCCGCGGCCAAACTGTTGATCGAAGAAACCGAATCAGCCGCACTGAGCGCGTACCTGGACCTGCTGGCTGAGCGGCACGTCACGGTCGCGTCCAGCATGGTGCTCGAAACCGAGCTGCGGCGTCTGGCGACTCGTCACGAGATCGATCAATCGACCGTCACGGAGCTTCTCGACAGATTCGATCTCGTTACCCCCGATCGCGCGATCTTCGTCGAGGCCGGGTTGCTACCGGGACGGTACTTGCGCAGCCTCGACGCACTACACGTCGCGATCGCGCTGCGAATCAACGCCGAAGAGTTCCTCGCTTACGACACACGGCAATCCGAGGCTGCTCGGGCAGTCGGGCTGCATGTCGCAGCCCCCACGTGAGGTCGCCTCGGCCAGGGTCGCGTCATCCGCAGGCTCGTCCGAACGACCGGTGGTTCGAGCGTGGCTCGCCCTACTGGCGCACGCCGTCCATCTCCACGGCCACCTGACCGGTGTGGAAGGCGGTCATTCCCGCGATCGTGTGCGCCTCCGCGAACGGGGTCGCGTACGACCACGCGACGTCGGGATAAAGCGTGTCACCGATCCGGATCGAGTGGTACGACGCCGTGCCCTTGTAGGGGCAGCGCGTCACCGTGTCGCTCGGCTCGAGCAGATCCAGCCGCACGTCGGTTGTCGACAGGTAAGCGCACGGCGGCAGGCCCGTCTCGAACAGCAGCCGGGGATGGGTCGACTCCGCTACCACCACCCCGCCGAGCTCCGCGCGCACACGGCGCGAGCTCGCCAGGATGTCGATCCTGACGTACGGATCGCGGGGGTGGACATAGACCTCCTCGTCCTCTTCGAACCAGGAGTCCACCGCTTTCCAGCGGAAACGCAGGTGATCCCGCAACCGCGCGACCGGCGAGTCCGGGAAGCTCAGCACCCCGTCGACGGCTTCCCGCTCGGCCACCCGCACCGTGTGCAGCCGTGCCTGGCCGGCTCCGGTCCAGTGACGGCTACGTCCTGTGCCGGCGATCAGGTCGGTCCGCACATCCTCGCGGGGGAAGTAATACGCGGGGTGGTGTGGCCGCTCCCACACCAGCAGCGCCCTGGTGGAATCGACGACGACGGTTCCCGCGAGGACACCGCGGATCCGTTTCGGGCTCAGTTCGTGCGGCAACTCGCCGCGCTCGGGAGTCTCCATACTCCGGTGACCGATCCGGTGGTGGTATTTATTCCCGGCAACGTGCCGCATCCCGTGACGGGCAGGAATGTGCGCCGTAGCATGGCCACGTCGTACGCCCGTCCCGCCATCACGTCACGGAGCACGCCGCATGAGCTACCTGCCGTCGCTGCCGGAGAACGCCACTCTGCTCGACGTGCTGCGCGCCTACCCGGACGCGGCACGCCCGCTGCTTGACTACCACGAAGCGGTGCTGCGCGGCCCGTCGCCGCTGAGCATCGCCCAACGCGAGCTGCTCGCCGCCTACGTCTCCGGTCTCAATGCCTGCGACTACTGCCACGGCATCCACGAGGCGACCGCGCAGTCCTTCGGTGTGGAACCGGGGACGCTGGCGGCACTGCTGTCCGATATCGACAGCGCCCCGGTGGAGCAGTCCATGAAGCCCGTACTGCGCTACGCGACCACACTCACCGAGGAGCCCGGACGCGTGCGCCCCGACGACGCCCGAGCCGTGCTGGACGCCGGGTGGGAGGAGCGCACGCTGCACGACGCGGCGGCCGTGGTCGGGTTGTTCAACCTGATGAACCGACTCGTGGGTGGCCTGGGCATCACGCTGAGCCCGGAATACGTACCCACCTCCTCCAGACGCCTCGCCGACGGCGGCTACTCCGGGCTGAAGGACCTGTTGTAGCCTGCACCGCTTGCCACGGGACGCGTCAGCGCACGCGGGTGGCCCTGCCGGACAGGTGCGCGGTCAACGGGGTGTGCGGGAACGCACGCAGTCCCCGCTTGAGCTCGGCGAAACCGGGCCAGCGAGCCAGGGTGGTGATCGAATCCCACAGCCGCAGCGCGTCGTCGCCCTCCGGGGCACGGTCGATCACCGGACCGAAGAACGCCGGCCCATCCGGCGGGTCGAAGCTCAAGATCGGGGTTCCCACCTCGCCGCCTGCGCGCTCCACTGCCTCCTCGGTATCGGCCCGCAGCACCTCGTCCCAGCCGGCGTCGGCGGCAGCCGTAGCCAACTCTCGCGGCAGGCCGACCTCACCAAGGATGGCGGTGAGATCGCGCGGGCGGGCGCACTCGGCGAGGATCGCCTCGAACCCGTCGACCGAGGGCTCGGGCGTATGCCACAGCGCGCGGCCCATCGCCCGGTACAGCTCACCCACCACCTCGGGTCCGTGCTGCTGCCGGGCGGTGGCGACCACGCGCAGCATCTCGAGCCCGCGCTGATGCGCCTGCGGGTAGCCTTCCGGCCGATCCTGGTAGCCGATCGGCTCGTTGAGGATGCGCAGCGACAGCGGCCGCCACCGCACCCGCAACGAGCGCCGCTCGACCACGTGCCACACCCACTCCGCGGTCACCCAGCAAAACGGGCATACCGGATCGAACGAGAACTCGAGATCGACGTCGGCCATGATGTCAGCTCCCTCTCCACATGGTCCGGTGAACCGCTCGCGACCACCGTCTCATGCCGACCACGCGTACGCGGCGAACGCGTCGTCGAGCGGGGTATCTGCCAGGTGGTTGATGTAATTCGACAGCGTTTTCATCGCCACACCGGTAACGATGTCGAGCATCTGCCGCCGCTCGAATCCCGCGGCGAGGAACTCGGCAATCTCCTCCTGCTGGACCCAGCCTTGCCGCTCCACCACGGTCCGCGCGAACCGCCGAACCGCTTCCAGCCGGCCGTCGCCGATCGGCTTGTCCTGCCGGATCGCGTCGATCACGGCGCTGTCGACGCCCGCGCCCTGTGCCACGGCGGAATGCACCGCGAGACAGTACCCACAGCTGTTCTGCCTGCTCACCGCCAGCCACACGACGTGCTGTTCCTGCCGGGACAGCGAGCTGGCGAGGAACTGCTCCTGGGCGGCCCGGTAGGCGCGGAAAGCCTGGGGCGACTCGGCCATCACCCCGTAGATGTTCGGGATGAACCCGAAGTTCGAGCGGAGCTGTTCCAGCTCCGGCGTGATCTCGGCGGGGGCGCTGTTCTCGTCGTGCACACCGAATTCGACCATTGATCCTCCTCACGGGATACGGGTATCGCGCACACCGCGACACGGTCGGTGACCGCACGCCTCCGGCCGACGTGCTCACCGCGGCTGACAACACGCCGCGACCACACGTCGATCCGGGGAGTGTCCGCTCACTGACATTCCCGCCTGTGGCGTCGCATCCCCCGGGTTGCACCTCATACGCACACACCGTGCCCGGCATCGGAACGAGGTGATCCTCATGACCGCAGCGGAACTGCACGCCAAGGGAGCCGTGTGGCGCAACCGCTCCTGGCACTTCGCCGCGCTGTTCCTCGAAGGGGAAGCGCCGGACCGGTCGAGTGGCACCATGCTGGTCGATGCCCTACACCTGGTGGCGCGGGCTCGCGGGCTACGACTGATCACCGATCTGGATCAGATCTCCCTCCAACCCGTGCCGAAGTGGCGGGTGCTGCTCAACGCCCGGCACGCCGTGACCCTCGAGTGGCCACACAGCCGCCCCCTGCTGGCCAACGCCCCGATCGAGCTGCCCCACGGCTGGCACGAACTCGCCTCAGCCCACGGCATCGTCCTCGTGTTCGCCGGCTACGGCCTCGGGTTGCACGAGCAGTCCCGTGGCGACGCCGCATCCACCACCGAGCGCCTGGTGGAAGCGGCCTGGGACGGTGCGCTGGCGGGCGCCGCGGTGCGGTTCGACGGGGCCGCTACGGTCGCGCTCGCCGGCATGACCGGCAGGCCCCGGCGCGTGCGCCGTCACCGGAGGCAAGGGCGTGGGCCGGCGTGGCCGGCGGGGCACGCGACGCGCGAACCGGCGTGAAAGGAGTCCCATGCGTCGACCGCACGTTCCCTGCCGCGAAGTACCGGCCATCACCGCGGCGCAGATGCGGGAGGTCGACCGCATCGCCACCAGCGAGTTCCACATCGAGCTCAAGCAGCTCATGGAGAACGCGGGGCGCAGTCTCGCCGAGATCGCGACCGAAACCTTCCGTCCATGTCGGGTCGTCGTGCTGTGCGGCCCAGGCGGCAACGGCGGGGGCGGTCTCGTAGCAGCGCGGCACCTGATCAATCGCGGGTGCAACGTGTCTGTCGTGCTCGCCACGACCATGTCCGATATGGCACTGGTGGCCGGGTATCAGCTCGACATCCTGCGGCAGATCGGTACTCCGGTGATCGAGCCCGCCGAAGAAAGCCTGGGACGGCCGTGGCCCACGGTACCCGGCAGCGCGGATCTGATCATCGACGCGCTGCTCGGATACAGCACCAAGGGTGATCCGCGCGACGGGGCCGCGCGGCTGATCGACTGGGCCAACGCCCACCCTGCTCCCGTGCTGAGCCTGGACAGTCCCAGTGGGCTCGATGTGACCACCGGCGCCGCTGGTCACCCGTGCGTGCTCGCCACCGGCACACTGACACTCGCACTGCCCAAGCTCGGATTGCTGGAGGCCGGTGAGGTGGGGTGGCTGGCGCTGGCCGATATCTCGATCCCAGCAGCCACCTACCGAGGGATGGGCTACGAGGTCGGCGAGCTGTTCGCCGCGGGGCCGATCGTGTCGCTGGTAGGCGAGCCAGCGGCAGCACACGAGTGAGAACGATGATGCCACGGGGATCGCGACGCCTCGACACCATGCGCCGGAGGCGTCGAACCCTCGGGACGTGCTGCCGCCACACCAGTACCGAGATGTGCGCCCGCTGTTCCTGGTCAAGGCTTCCACAAGCGATCGGCATCCTGCTCCGCGGGTACACGGCCCGCCGCGCGATGCCGATCGCGGCGATCGTCGGGACCGTGCTCTCGGCGGCCAACCAGGGCGTCACAATCGCGACCGGGTCCGCCACGGCAGGCACCTGGATCACAGTCGCGGTCAACTACGCGGTGCCGTACCTCGTCGCCAGCGTCGGCTACCTGTCGGGTCGGCGGGTGTACGCCCGGATGTCCCCGCCACCTCAGGATGCGCGTCACCCAATAGGAGCCGCGCGCCTGGGTGGCGAGCCGAAGGACTCCTCGGGTACACCAAGTGCACCGAAGGAGCCCTTCGGCTCATCTCCACCGGAAGGAGTACCCAACGTGAGTCACCTCCCTTCGCTGCCGCCCGATGCTGGCCTACTCGAATTCTTCAAGGAGGTCCCTGGCGCCGCGCGCCCACTGCTGGACTACACCCAAGCCGTGTTGCGCGGCGATTCCCCGCTGACCGTTGCCGAACGCGAACTCATCGGTGCCTATGTATCCGGGCTCAACGCCTGCCGCTTCTGCCGCAGTGTGCACAGCACGATCGCTACCGAGTTCGGAGTTCCCAGGGAAACACTGACTTCCGCACTGTCCGACATCGATAGCTCTGCTGTGGAGGATCGGATGAAACCACTTCTCCACTTCGCCAGAAAACTCACCGAAACACCGGGGCAGATCACCGCCGATGACGCTCGGACAGTACTCGACGCGGGATGGGAGGAGGGCGCGCTGCGCGACGCCGTCACCGTCTGCGCGTTGCTCAACATGATGAACCGGATCGTCGACGGGCTCGGACTTGCCTCCCACGACGGGTACGTAGCGGCCGCCGCGAGCCTCCTGGCCGACGGCGGCTACGAAGGGGTGAAAGCCACGCTGTGACCGGGGTAGGTGAGCCGAAGGACTCCTCGGGTACAGCATGTGCACCGAAGGAGCCCTTCGGCTCGCACCCCACCCGCGTCAGCGCCGGTCAGCGCCGGTCGGTGGTGCCCCTGCCGAGCTCCTGGAAGATGTACAGCCCGCCGTTACGGTCCGAGCCGTAGATCCACGGCTTGCCGGGGATCTTGTACACGCCCCAGAAGTCATGGGGCTGGCCGCCATTTCCTTCCCGGAACTCGTCGGAATCGTCGAAGAACCGGGCCACCTCGACCGGGTTGGCCGGGTCGGTGACATCCAGCACCAACATGCCGTCCCGGTACCACGACACGTACGCCTTCACCCGGCCGTCGTCGGTGGTCTCCACGATGACGTTGTGGACCGAGTAGGTCCCGAGCGGGTCACACTCCGGGATCGGCTCCCATGCGGCGCTGCATTCCGTGTCGAACGTCGACGCCAGCTCCGGGTTCTGTGGGTCCGAGTAGTCCCAGATCCGCAGCCCGCCCCACGGGGTGTCGTCGCGGAGGTTGTTGGCGATCACGACCGCGTCGGCGCCCGCCTCGGCCGCGTTGACGTTCTTCTCGCGGAAGGTGCACGCACCTCGACGCACGATGGCGATGCCGCCCTCGGCGATCGCGTCGCCATTGAGGATCTCGTCGCCATCGCATGCCCTGCCGATCCACACGATGTCGCCCTCGACGGGGCCGACCTCGCCGAAGGTCGGCTGGTCACCGGCCAGCTCGACCGCAGGGTACGTGGTGCCCTCCAACGGCCCCGAGGACACCTCGAGCACATCGGCGTCCACCGCCCCAGCGTTGCCCGTCGGGCTGTCCTCCAGGTCGTCGCCCGCCGACGTGCTGATCGCGGTACCCGGAAGCGGGGTGGCCGGATCGCCGGTGCCGAAGGTCAACCCGCTCGGTGGCTGCACCGTGACCCAGGCGTCGAAGTCCTCTTCGCCCTCGACCACGATGTCGCCGTCCTCGCTCGGCCACACCGAGTGACTGTTGACCTCCCCGTCCAGCGAGCCCTCCTCCGGCTCCAGTGCCACGGAGACCACCTCGGGGGCCGCCGGGTCCTCGATGTCGAGCAACACCAGGCCCGCGTCCCAACCCGCGGCGTACAGCAGGTTCCCGTCGTCGGTGACGGTGATGTCGTGCACCGAGCGGATGGTGGATTGCCCGAAGCCCGGGGTCGGGCCTGCCGGGTCCCCGAGGATCCAGAACGAGATCGTGTCGATCAGCACGTCCGGATCGGTCTCGGCGTAGGGGTCGTCGCTGCAGAAGTCCTCCTCGCAAAGCAGCTCGGGACCCCAGGCGCTGACGAACTGCGGATCGGTCGGATCGGTGATCTCGAAGATCTGCACGCTGCCGAACCAGGCGTTGCCGTGGGTGGCCAGCGCCACGTAGTCACGGTAGCCCTGGGTGAACAGGAACAGGTTGTGCACGCCCCGGTTCACCGCGCCGAACTCTTCCCGCAACACCTCGTTGGGCTCATCGATCCGCACGGTCGACAGGTGCTGCGGAGCGCGCGGATCGTCCACATTGTAGATCTCGAAGCCACCCATGCCTTCAGGGCCGCAGTCCTCATTGGAATGGACAAGGACGTCGCCCGAGTTCATCGCATCGACCTTGATGTCGTTGGAACGGCTCCCCTGTTCCGATTCGATGATGCCGACGTGCGACGGTCGGTTCGGGTTGCGCACATCCCACACCCACACGCCCGCCTCGTCCTCGCCGCCGCACGGGTTGTTGAACGTTCCGGTGTAGGCGTAGCCGTCGTGTGCCCAGACATCGGTGGTGGCGTTGGCGACGAGCCGCTCCCCTCGCCCACGGATCGCCAGGTTCTTCTCCTGCGCTCCCCTGCTCGCCGAACCGGCAACCGCGTAGCTGTCCAGCTCGGCCAGCGACGCACTCGGATCGAGCGGGGCCTCGCCCGGTTCGGTCCCGTCGGGGTGACCCTGCTCGACGGCGCCGTCCGGGTCCGACGTGCCCCCATCGGCTTCCGTGGCCTGGGCAGCGACGTGGCTCCCGGTGGCAAGCAGGAATGCCATCGTGATCGACACGATCGTTCTTCGTCTCATGCGCTACCGACCTCCTCCACGAGCGCGAGCGGATCTCGCCCGCCCGTGACGTATATCACCCTGAAACCCATTGGCGTGACATGGAACACCTGAAAGGAGTAATCGCCCACGAATCTGCGTACCCGGAACATTGCCGCATTCCGCACAGTCCGGAACGGTGACGCCTCCTCTGCGGGCTTCAACCGACGCAAGTTGTCTCACGTTGTATGGAGGCGGTAACCATGAACAACTACCGATACGCTCGCCGGGCGTTTCGCAAGAACCGGGCGGTACTCGGCGCCTCGGCCGCCGTCACCGCCGCAGCGCTGGCTGTGGCGGGGGCGGGTCCGATCCTGGCCCAGGACGACGACAACGCTGATCCCCCGGCCGAAGAGCTGGAGGAAGGTGGCGAGGCTACCGAGAACGACGACGAGGACGAGAACGGTTCCGACGAGGAGCTCACCGAAGGTGACGGCGGGTTGACCGAGGGCACCGGCGCGATCAATCCTGATCTCTCGCTGGATGGCGCCGAGGTCGAGATACTCAACCTCGACGATGAGGACTCCGAGTACGCGAAGTTCACATTCTCGCGCACGATCACCTCGGTCGACAGTGACAGCGCGTTCGAGCTGTCAGGGTTCAGCCCGCAAGCTTCGGCGACGGCCGAGGACACCCAGATCGTGCAGGGTGAACCGCAGTCGGTGCTCGCGGCCTACGAAGCGGGGACGGACCTGGAGAGCTTCACGCTCGCCCACGTCGAGTCCGGAGCCGTCAGCGACGAGGCCGGACGCACCAACCTGCCGGGAACCACGGAGCTGACCGGCGGAGGAGCGAGCGTCGAGGGCACGGACGCACCGCGGCTGCAGGCCGTATCGGCCAACGATTCGATCGACCAGATCACCTACGTCTACGATCGAGCGCTGGACGAGGCCAGTGCCAGTGCGGGCGACCTGGGTCTGTACACCTCCAGCGGGCGCGAGATCTCCGGGTCCGAGATCGTGGCAACCGACAAGGAATCCGTCACGGTCGGCTTCGACAGCCAGGTCGAGGATGCCGTGGCGTACTTCTCGAAGGCTGACGCGGTCGAAGACACCCGCGGTCTCGGCAACGTGCCGCACACGGTCGGTGACGACACCGCAGCCCCACACCTGGAAGACGTGAGCGACCTGGTCGGCAAGACACAGTTCGAGTTCACCTTCTCCGAGCCGGTCGCCAACGTGGACGAGGAGAGCTTCGTCGTCTACACCGCCGACGGCACTTCGGTCAAGGGCTCCGGCGTGGTGCAGCCGTCCTCGGACGTCGTGCGGATCGCGTTCCCTGAGACGCAACTCTTCGGTGAGACCATCACGCTCGCCGCGGTGGAGGCCGAAGCCGTCACGTCCAACGATGGTTCGGACACCCCGAACACCATTGCTTCGGACGTGATCGGGGATGCCTCCGGCGTCTCGGCAGGACCGGACCTGCAGAGCATCGCGGTCGAGGAGTCCACCGGTCAGGTGCGCTACACCTTCGACAAGGCGGTCGACGACCGCGAGTCCTACGACACCGCCGACTTCACCCTGATCGACGAGTCCGGTGACGTGGTCGAAGCCGACAGCTTCGTCGAGGTCGACGGCGACAGTGTCCTGCTGAACTTCAACAGGGCATCGGCACAGGCGGCCGACTCGCTGAGTGTGGAAGCCGGTGCGGTTCAGGACTTCAGTGGCAACCCGAACCCGGCCAACACGCAAGGCCTGTGATATCGCATGAGTCCCCGGCCGCACCGCTGAGCTCCACTGCCCGCGGTGCGGCCGGATCCATGTGGAATGCGAGACGGCGGGTGCGGGTTTCCCTCACATCTCGGCCCTCCCGCGCCGATTTCGCGTCACAAATGCACACCACCACCGATCTGCACGGGAGACGGCCATGCGCACACACGTGGACCCGCTGCCCTCCTGCGCGATGGCAGCGAGCCAGCTCATCGCGGTGATCAGCGAGCTACCGTGGGCACGCACCACACCACAGCTGCGGCACGGGGACGTACTCTTCCGCCAGGGCGACCTGCTCGACACGATCGCCGTCCCTCTCAACGGGCTTCTCGCCCTTCGGAGCTCCCATCGGGATCGGCGAGCCACGCTGATGCTGCTCCGTCGCGGCACCTTCGTCGACGACAGCCCGCTGACCGGGCCTTCTCGTGCTCGGTTCGATGCGGTTGCCGTGACCGACTCGACGGTGCTGTCCGTACCGGCCGCCGACCTGTGGCACAGACTCGCGGAGTCGCCGCGGTTCACCTACTTGTGGCTGACGGTGACGGCCTGCCGTTTCGCCGAGTACCAGCGTAGGTTGTCGGATCTGCTGGCAGGCGACATCCGCAGCCGAGTGGCCTCGCTGGTACTCCACGAGACCGGCGAAGATTCCTCGACCGCACTGACTCATCAGATGATGGCCGATCTCCTCGGTGTCCAGCGCAGCAGTGTCAGCCGGGCACTGGCCGACCTCGAACGTCGCGGAACTCTCAGCTGCGGGTACGCACACCTGCGCGTGCGCGATCGCCGTGCCCTGGAACGGGCCGCACTCGGCTATGCGACATGCCCGTCCTCGCCGCTGCGTTCGGCGAGTTGATCTCCCATGCCCGCCGAGCCGGAGGGGACCGCGATGAACACCTCGTCGGACAACATCGGCATCCTGCGCCCACGCGAGGGCAGGTTGCTGCGAGGATTGCTGTGGGAGCTGAAGAAGGTCATCGTCGGCTACGACATGGAGAGCGAGGAGATCCTGGTCGCGCTGCTGGCCGGTGGACACTGCCTCATCGAGGGCATGCCCGGCGTGGCCAAGACCATGACCGTCCATACCTTGGCGCGAGCGGTGGACGTCGAGTTCACCCGCATCCAGTTCACCCCGGACCTGGTGCCCTCCGACATCGTCGGCACCCGCATCTACCGCGCCTCCACCGAACGGTTCGACCTCGAACGCGGCCCCATCTTCACCAACTTCGCGCTGGCCGACGAGATCAACCGGGCGCCTGCCAAGGTCCAGTCCGCGCTCCTCGAGGTCATGGCCGAACGGCAGGTCAGCATGGGAGGGCAGACACTCCAGGTGCCGCGACCGTTCCTGGTGCTGGCCACGCAGAACCCCATCGAGACCGAAGGGGTCTATCCCCTTCCGGAAGCACAACGGGACCGGTTCCTGATGAAGGTACTGTTCCACTACCCGGATCTCGCCGCCGAGATCGAGATCGCGCGCCGGATGAGCGCGGGAGTTCCCGCTGTGGAGCGGGTGCTCTCCAGCAGGAAGCTGGTCGAGCTCCAGGACATCGCCGCAGAGGTCTACGTCGATCCCACCGTGCTGGAATACGCAGCGACGGTGGTGATGGCCACCCGCAGGCCGATGGAGTACGGGCTTCCCGACCTGAGCGCATACGTCGCCTGCGGCGCCAGCCCGAGGGCCACACTCGGCCTCATCGCGGCGGCCCGCGCGCTGGCACTGATCCACGGCCGTGGCTACGCGCTCGGTGAGGACGTGCACCGCCTGGCCCACCCGGTGCTACGCCACCGGCTCGTGCTCACCTACCAGGCACTGGCCGACAACGTCGTGGCGGGCGACATCGTCTCCGCCGCGCTGTCCCGCGTCCCGGCGCCCCGCCACAGCAGCCTGCCCACCCCCGCGCCGAGGCCGTCATGACACGAACCCCGCACCCTCGGGAACCGGCCACCCGGAACGCGCTCAAGCGGTTGGAGCTGATGGTCACCCGACGCCTGACCGGAGCGGTCCACGGTGACATCGAGGGGTTCTTCCCCGGCCCCGGCACCGAGACCGGCGACGGGCGCATCTACGTCCCTGGTGACGACGTCCGGCTGATCGACTGGAACCTGACCGCGCGGACCAGCGAGGTGCACGTGCGGGACCCCATCCACGATCACGAGCTGGACGTCTGGCTCGTGGTGGACGCCTCACCGAGCCAGTACTTCGGTACCCGGATCGGGGAGAAACGGGAGCTGGCGATGTTCACCGCTGCCGCGTTCGGATTCGCCGCGAGTAGGCTCGCTAACCGGGTGGGCGGGGTGCTGGTGTTCGACGGGCAGACGACCGTGTTCCCTCCTCGGTCCGGCGAGGCGGGGTTGAACGCGCTGCTGCACTCGATCGCCTCCTCCCCGCGGGGGAGTCCCGCCGGACGGACCGACCTCGCCGGTCCGCTGGCCAGCACCGCCGCCTACACGGTGCGGCGGGGCTTCATCGCGGTCATCTCCGATTTCCTGCTGCAACCGGGGTGGCAGGCCGAGCTCCACCAACTGTCCCAACGGCACACGGTCGTAGCGGTCGAGGTGGTCGATCCACGCGAGCTCGAGCTGGTCGACATCGGCTCCGTGCTGTTGGAAGACCCCGAGACCGGCGAGCAGCTTTGTGTGGACACCTCCGACAGCGCGCTGCGCGAGCGTTACCAGCAGGCAGCCGCCCGCCGCCGCCGCGAGCTGGCGGGCAGCATCACCCGGACCGGAGCCGAGCATCTCCGCGTGGACACCGATGCGGACTGGATCGGACAGATGGTGGATTTCCTGCGCTCCCGCAGGCTCCACCAGCACGGCTACCGGAGGGCGGTGTGGCAGACATGACCTTCCTACGTCCGTGGTGGCTGGTGCTGCTCGGGCTGGTCGCCGCACTGGTCCTCGGCCTTGTGCTGGCGATGCGGCGCAGGTCACGATACGCGATCGCGTTCACCGACACGGAGCTGCTGCGATCGGTAATGCCACGCCGACCGGGCTGGCGCAGGCACCTCCCACCAGCGCTGATGCTGCTGGGGATCACCGCGCTCACCCTCGGGCTGGCCGAGCCGGCCATCCGCACGACAGGTTCCGTTCCGGAACGGCTGGTGGTGCTCGCGGTGGACGTCTCACCGTCGATGATGGCCACCGACGTTCCCCCGACCCGGTTCGAGGTAATGGACGATGCGGTGCGGACCTTCGTGGACGACCTCCCCACCGAGGTGCATCTCGGGCTGGTCAGCTTCGCTGGGACCGCCCGGGTCGAGGTGGCACCGACCCGCGAGCACGAGGCGATCGTCGACGCGATGGAACAGCTCGAGTTCCGCTCCAACACCTCGCTCGCCCAGGCGGTACTGACCTCGCTCACCGCGATCGAGACCGCCGCGAGTCCCGCCGAGCGGCTGCCCGCCAGCATCGTGCTGCTCTCCGACGGCGACAGCAACGTGGAACCGCCGCTGCCAACCGGTATCGAGGCCGCGAGGGACGCAGAGGTGCCGGTGTCCACGATCGCGCTGGGCACACCGGACGGGGTGATCACGTTGAGTGGGGACCGCGTTCCAGTTCCGGTAGCCACCGATGAGCTGAGCAGGTTGGCCGAAGAAACCGGCGGAGCTGCCACCGATGCGGCCAGCCAGGAGGAGCTCCGCACGATCTACGGGGACATCGGCGGCTCATTCGCTGGTCATACCGAGCTGCGCAGCATCGCCGACTGGTTCTTCGTCGCCTCGCTCCTGGGGCTGGTGGCCGCGGGGGCGCTGTCCCTACGGTGGTTCTCCGGGCTTCCGTGACCGAGCATGACCACCCACCACAGGCCTCAGCGGGACCGAACCGGTCTCCGCACGCAACGTCACCTGCCCCGCTCTTCCGGACCTGCCCCCGACCCGCGTGATTCCGGATCCTCGTGCTCCCCCAACAGTTCATCCGAGAACGCGCGCAGCCGCGCGAGCGCATCGCTCGGAGGCCTGCGGCGCCGGGCGACCGCGTCCTTGATCGCCCGGTAGGTCTCAGCTTCCAGGCCGCAGCGCAGGCACTCCTCGAGGTGCCGCGTCACGCGCCGCGCTACCACCTCGTCGATCTCACCGTCCAGGTAGGGCTGCAAGTCGCGCATGGTGCGCCAGCAGCGTAGCGGGGAGCCCGCCCGGCTACGGCTCGCTTCGTTCATGCTTCACCTCGCCGGACACCGATCCCCGTACCGCTCAGGTGCGCACGGACCCGCTTCCGCGCCCGATGCAACCTGCTCATTACCGTGCCTGTGGGAAGCCCGAGTGCCTCGGCGGCCTCCGCGTAGGTCAGTCCCTCGATATCGATCAGTGCCATCACTTCCCGGTAGCGTTCCGGCAGGTCACGGAAAGCCCTCTCCACCTCGGCGTCGAACTGGCCGTCCATGACCGTCCGTTCGGGATCCTCCCGTGTTGCCGGCGCCGCTTCCTGCTGCACATCCTGGTTCGGATCGTCCAGCAGTTGCGGGCGCCGGCGGCGATGACGGTTCCGTTCGGTGTTGCGCAGGATGGTCAGCAACCACGCACGGGGGTACTGACCATCGAAGCTTCCGATCGACCGGTACGCACGCACCAGCGTGTCCTGCACCAGGTCTTCCGCGTCCGCGGGCTGGTTGGTCAGCGTGCGCGCCACCCGGTACAGGATCTCCAGCTCCGGCAGCACGTAGCGTGCGAACGCCTCGCGTTGCGTACGCAGCTCTGTCACCGTCACCTCCGATTCCGGAACCCGGTAGCCTGCCGAACTATTCCCGGAGATGGCATGCGGCAGGAATCACACCGGGTCATATTCACAAGTCGGGTTACCGCCTTATGATTCAGCGTCATGCCGGAAGCCACGACACGGTGGGGACATACGTCGACAACGAGCTTCCCCGTACCTCGACGTCAGCACTGGCCGCGCACCGATCGAGCTGCCCGATCGGCGACGAACGCGCCGCGACGATACGAGCCCTCAAGGGTGCACTCCGCTGTCGCCCACGGTCGTACAGGCCGCACCTCCGCTGACACGGAACTGTCCGTGGGCTGACACATTCGCGATGCGCGAACCGTTTCGTGGTGTTCGGGTCAGTGGCGTGCCGTCCAGGAAAAGCGCGGACCCGAACACGGCGGCACGGGATAGGAGCAGCATGCGCATTCGTTTCGGCAAGGCCGTTCTCGCCGGCCTCGTAGGCACACTGGTGTTCGACATCGCCGGCCTGCTGATGAAACGCGAGTGGTGGGATACCCCCGCGATGCTCGGCACCAACCTCGATCTAGGTCTGGCCGGCGGAGTTCCCGCGCACTACGCGATCGGGATCGTTCTGGCGATCATTTACGCCGGGATCGCACCGTCGCTTTGGGGCCCCGACTGGGTACGGGCCCTGATGTTCATGACTGTCCAGACCGTACTCGGAGTCTGGCTGTTCCTCCAGCCGCTGCTGGGGATGGGCATCGCAGGACTGGAAGCCGGGCCACTTGTCCCGGTGATATCACTCGCAGGCCACTGGGCGTTCGGCCTGGTATTGGCCGTGCTCTACCCGGTGCGACGGAGCGCATCCGCCGAGCAGGTCGCGACCGCGAACCGCTGAGCACCGGCCATCTCCGGTCACCACCCCAACCGAAGACGCTCCACGCCCGCTTCCCGCTTCCACGACACCGAACACCATGCGTCACCTACAGTTTCCGTTCGCACGTCGGCTGCGCCGACCCCCGCCCGGAAACTTGTGAATAACCCTCCGGGTTGGAATACCTCCGATCACCGACCGGGTTACGCAGCCGGTTGTCCCGCCGCTCTCGCGGCGGGACAGGTTCGTCAGATACATGTTCACCAACGGAAGGATCGTCTTGAGGAACTTCACAAGCACCGGTCGTCGATCTCGCGCGACCCGCCTCGTCATCGGCGCCGCCGCTGTGTCACTGGTAGCCGCGGCCTGCGGTACCGAGGACACCGATTCCGACGAGCAGGAGGCGGCCGGTCAGGAGCAACCGCCAGCTACCGAGACCGAGGACGATCCGGGCGCGGCCGGGGCATTGCTGACGCACGTCTCGGAGCACTCGTTCGATGAGACGGTGGAGGGTCTGCAGGAGGCCACCTCCGAGGCCGGGATGATGGTGCTCGGCGACATCAACCAAGCCGGTGCCCTGGAAGCCACCGGCCTCGACCTCGACGGAGCCCACAGCTTCTTCATCGGCAACCCCGAAGCCGGGCAGAACTTCTTCGAGGCCACCCCCGGCATCGGCGCCGTCATCCCCGTCCGCGTACACGTCTGGGCCGACGACGGCGGCACCACCCACGTCAGCTACTTCGACCCCGCACCCCTGTTCACCGCCGTCGACGACGACCTCGCCGAAGGCGGCCAGATGATGTCCGACATCGCAAGCGACATCGCGGGCGCCGTCGAGTGACGATGGCGGCCCATCACGCGGAAGGGGCCGGTGTCACCGGCATCGGTCGGGCTGTCGGGGACCTCACGATCACGGTGCTGGCCATTGTGGCCGCGACCCTCTCCGGCGCCCAGCTCTTCGCTATGGCCACTGCCGCACAGTCCGACTACCAGCAGCTGCTGCTGTCGGTAGGCATACCCGCGTTCGGGCTGTTGGTCCTTGTGACGGTACTGGCCTTGCTGCTGCGCTGGCGGCGTCCATCACGGGCCATCGTGGTGGGCGCCGCCGCGGGGGCTGTTGCCACGGTGCCGCTGGAAGCCGTGCGGATCACCGGGTTCCGGGTATTCGGCTCGATGCCCGGCGATCTACCGACACTGATCGGCATGCGTGCGGCCGACCGCATGATGGCAGGACCGAGCACGTGGTCGACTCTGCTCGGCTACACCGACCATTTCTGGAACGGTGCCGCGTTCGGCATCATCTATGCGCTGCTCCTCGGCGGGTTCCCTCACCGGTGGCGGGCGTGGTCGGGCGCCGTGCTTGGCGGCGGATACGGCGTCGTGCTGGGGATCGGGTTCGCTACCGGACCGGTGCCGCTCGCGCTCGGCGTGGGTGGCGTGTTCGGCACGGTCAGCGTGGTCGCGTTCCACACCACGGTCTACCTGGCGCACCTGGCTTTCGGGCTGACGCTCGGGGCTCTGGTGCACCGTTTCGGCAAAGATCTCGCACCGGCGTGGTCGCCGGTGCTCACCGTGCTGCGGCGCATCCGACTGTCCGGCGGATGACAGTAGGGCCACCTCCGGAAGCATCCACCGTGTTCTCCCGAGCAACACCGCTTCCGGAGGTGGTCACGATGGACGCACTGCTGCGCGAGCTGGGAACGCTGCACCGCGCACGACCGGGTATCGAGTCGACCAGCTCCGAGGTCGCGGCGTGGTACGAGGCCAAGGCTGACGTGTTGTGGCGTATCGCAGCCACCGATACCACCCCTCGACAACTCGCCGACAGGTTCGCCGGGTTGGCCTCGCTCGCCGAGAAGCACGCCGAGCGACTGCGGCATTCCCAGGCGGATGCTCGGACATCCTGAGCAGACGCTGCCGGCAGCGACACCACGACCCACCGGGGCGCCCCGGAGGGCTATTCACAAGTTTTCGGACGGGGGTCGGCATAGCCGACTCGCAGGCGGAAACTGCAGGTAAAGCATGATGTTCGGTCACGTGGACACAGGAAGCGGGCGCGAAGCGCCTCCGATTCGGGTGGTGGTGGGCGACGGGCGGGAGAATAGCCCGACATATGAATAAGCGCGCCGGGCTGTCACCGGACTGACCAACCTCGCGACCGGATCACTCCCCTCGGTGATACTGCTGGGGATCCTTCAGGTATCTATCCTGGTCATAGTCTTGCTCCGGCCAACGGCGCCGCACGTACCCATCACCGCGGTCGCACGCCCAACGGCTGAAGCGTAATGTTCCTTTCGTGTGCGTGCCACGTACCGGTGGCGGCACCGGCTTACCCGAACGGGCAGCAACACGCGATACCGGACCGTCACGCGTCGATGGTCGTGCGGTGTGGCTAGCAGACTTACGAAACTACAACGTCCCTATCGGAGGGTAGTCGTGCGGATCCCCACCAGGACTGGACGCCGGTCTCGTGCGACCGGCCTCGCCATCGGCACCTCGGTCATCGCGCTGGTGGCCGCGGCGTGCGGTACGGAGGAGACCGCAGCCGGGGATCGGGACGCAGGCGATCAGGAACAGGCTGCGGCGAACGACGCCAACGGTGATCCGGATGTGACCACGACCTTGATGACCTACATATCCGATCGGTCGTTCGGTCAGACCGTGGGACGGGTCGGCAGGGCCTCCTCCGAAGCCGGAATGGCGATACTCGGCGCCGTCAACCAGCAAGAAGCCCTCGAAGAACACGGACGCGACCTCGACGGAGCCCACAGCTTCTTCATCGGCGACCCCCAAGACGAACACGACTTCTTCGAGACCACCCCCGCCATCGGCACCGTCATCCCCCTCCGCATGCACATCTGGTCCCACGACGGCACCACCCACATCAGCTACTTCGACCCCGCACCCCTGTTCACCGCCATCGACAACGACCTCACCGACCGCGGCGAAACCATGTCCGAGCTCGCAGCCGAAATCGCCGACGCGGCCACGTGACGCCCGCGTAGCGCGGGATGCGTAACACGCCGGCGTCATACCGGATGAGGTGCGGCTCCGCCGTGCCGATGTGGCATGACGTTCCCGGCGGCGTCGCCGGACGGCACCCGGTCCGCGAGAAAGGATCGGGCGCTCTCCTTGCCGCGCTCGATGAGCTCTCCGGCGCGGGAGAAGTCCACGGGCGAGACGTCGAGCGGGCACGGCAGCGGGAGCACGGTCAGCTCGACATCGGCGGGTACCTGCCCGATGTCGGCGACCAGTCGCTGCTGCACGAGCACGCTGAGCGATTGCAGCACCACCCCCATGGCGCTGCCAGGTACCTCCTCCAGCGCGCACGCATACCCTGCGGACAGCACGTAGATGCGGCGAGCTCCGAGGCGCACCGCGTGGGACAGCGGGGTATTGTTCGTGACGCCACCGTCCACGAGCTTCCTGCCGTCACGCCGTACGGGCGGGAAGACCCCGGGGATCGCGGCGCTGGCGAGGATCGCGCTCACCGTCGACCCCTCGCTCAGCCGCACCTCCTCGCCGCTGAGCACATCGGTGGCGATCACCGAGAACGGGGTCGGCGCCTGGTCGAGGGTGTCGAACTCCACCCATGTCTCGATCAGCTCCCGCAACCCCCTGGCGCTCACCAGGTGGGAGCTCCAGCCGAACACGCCGAACAAGCCGGTCAGCGGATTCACCGGGAAGATGTCCCGGCTGCGCAACGAACGCCAGACCTCGGCCAGCTCCTCAACCGCCGACACCGTGGGTGGACGGGATGCGATGAACGCGCCGTTGATCGCCCCGACCGAAGCCGCGACGATGGTCTCCGGGGCGATCCCGCGCTCGTACAGTGCCTGGAGCATCCCCACCTGCACAGCACCCGCCGTCCCACCGCCGGAGAGAACGAACGTCACCGGTCCACTGTCGTCCCGAGTCGCTGCCGCCATCGCTGCCTCCTTCCGGTCACCGGGAACAACCCGAACGGCTCGCGACCGGTACCGGAACTGTCACCGCCCTGACACCGTTAGGGCAGGCTCGCCTGCGGCACGCCGACCACGAGCGTCACCACGTAGTCGCTCGGTGTGCCGGGCGGAAAGCCGAGCTGCGCGGGATCGGCGGGGTCCGGTTCGGGACGCAGGCAGACCGCAGCGATCCCGACCCCGCTGACGCGGTAGCTGAACACCGAGATCTCCGAGCTGCCCGTCATCCGGTCTGAGTTGGGCAACGTGTCGGTGTCGAGCAGCTCGACATCGGCGCGTAGCGGCAGCAGCGACGTCGGCACCAGATCGGCCACCGGGCTCGGCTCGCAGTCCCGCCCGTGCTCCGGGACCCATTCGACCGGGTCACTGGGCAGCTGCACCTGGATGTGCGCCCCGGACGGCACTGTTTGTGGCACCCAGGTGTTGTTCCACCACGGGAGGTTGTCCCGGTGTTGCTGGGTGAGGATGTAGGCCTCATCGGACTCCAGGGGTTGCCCCGGAAGCCCGTCTTGGGTATCACCGGTCGCCGTGACCAGTACGACGGCTCCCATTCCCGCGACAAGTGCGATGCGTGAGCCCATCTCAGGTCACCTCCCCTTCCGGGGAGATCAGCACGTTGCCCATCATGCCGTTGTCCTCGTGCGGCAGAATGTGGCAGTGGTAGACGGTCTTGCCCGTGATGTCGGGGCGGAAGTAGGTCCGCATGGTCACCTCCCCCTTCGGGGGCAGCCGGAAGACATCCCACCAGATGCTCGGATCGGTCTCCCACGACGAATCACCCGGCGGGATGCCCTTCACGTCGACGATGCGGAACGGGTTCACGTGGATGTGGAACGGGTGCTGGAAGACGTCCTCGTTGACCAGCCGCCACTCCTCGACGGTGCCCGCTTCGACCTCCTGGTCGATCCGGTCGTGCCGGTAAAGCTGGTCGTCGATGAAGAAGCGCACGCCCGCGCCGTCGTGGCCCGAGATGTCCCCGCTGAACACCAACGTGCGCCGTCGCGTGACCGGTAAGTCCGGCACGGCGGGCGCGTCGACAAGCTCCCTGGGGATACGCCCCCCGGCAGTCGCGCCGTCGATCACCAGCGTGCCCAGCTGTACCGCCGGCCGCGCCCCACCCGGGTGTCCCTGGTCGTAGCGGCGGGCCACCACCGGATACCGGCCCGGATCTCCCGCGGTGATGATGAACTCGGCGCGGTTACCGGCGCTGAGCATCACCGAGTCCACCCGTTTGGGTCGCTCGAACGGGATCCCGTCCTGGCCGATCTTGTACAGCTCGTGTCCGTCGGCCTGCAACCAGACGGCGCGGTGCGGCGACGCGTTGAGCACACGCCACCGTTGCGCCTCGCCGGGGCGCATGTCGATCTCCGGGACCAGCTGGCCGTTGAGCGTGAAGGTCATGGTGGTCGGCACGGCGGGAACGGAGGTGAACGGCACCTGGCCGCCTGAGGGCAGCACCATCGCGGTGGGGACCTCGCCGTCCTCGTTGAGCCACAGCTCGTTGATCACCATGGTGCGCTCGCGCATGTCGGCGATCTCGGGCACCCGGTCGATGTCGCCCTCCACGATCATCGGCCCGGACAGTCCGGCCCAGCCCTGATGCGAGGTCGAGCCGTGGAAGTGCGGGTGGTACCAGTGCAACCCGGCCGGCTGATCGTCCGGGATGTCGTAGACGTACTGGTGCCGCTGGCCGGGGTCGATGCGCAGGAAGACGTTGTCCGCACGGCCCTCAGGGGAGACCTGCAGCCCGTGGGTGTGGATGTTCGTGGCCACCGAGGTCTGCGCCAACGTCTCGCCCTCGGCGAGGTGTCCAGCCGCGTGCGGCAGGCACTCCAACGGCCCTCCTGGGGAGTCCTCCCCCGGAGGCGGGGCGCACAGCGGTGGTGGCCCGTTCGGCGGGATCCCCATCGGGTGCATGTTGTTGCGCAGCAGCAGCCGCACTTGCTCACCGGGTCGGAAGCGCAGGATCGGGCCGGGCATCGTGCCGTTGTAGGTATCCACCGTGATCACGCGGTCCCCGACCTCGACCCGCTCGGCGGCCATGTTCAGCTGATGATCGAGGACGCCACCGCTGCTGCGCACCTCAGGCAGGTCGCGCAGCGGCTCGCCCTCGACCCCGCTCACCGGGCCGCTCGACGGCGACGCCGCCGAGCGCGGCACCACGAGCCCGCCCATCACGGCCAGCCCGGCGTTCTTCAGTACTGTCCTGCGGTCCACCTCACCCACTCCTTCGAGCCGCCTGGCAGTGCGTCTGCGTGCGCTTCCACGCGTACGTGACCATCCCGGTAACCTGCGGCGACGGCCGTGCATGCCACGTTCGCACCAGAATCACCCCTCCGGGTGGCCGATCAACCAGAGCACGGCCTCGGCGACGACCTCCGGTGCCTCGATCTGCGGGTAATGCCCCAGCTCCGGCAGCTCCACCACCGGCGCGGACGGACGTAGCTGTCGCAGCCCTGCCAACACGTCGGTGGTGGCCACCGGGTCCTGGAGTCCCCACAGGAAGCTGACCGGTTGGTCCCAGTGCCGGATCGCGCCGTGCCAGCGGTGGGCGTACACCGCCCGCTCGCGGACGTACCGGCACAGCAGGTGAAGGATCCGGTGGCCGTTCTGCCGGGCGAGCAGCGCCCACTGTGCCTCGGCTTCGGTGCGGCCCAGCGGGTGCTCGGCGGAGAACAGCCTGCCGAACTGCCGCACGAACATCGGGCGGTTGGTCAGCCGAGCCACCAGCGGCCCCAGCGGGCTCAGCAACGCGCGCTGTGCAGGGCGCAGGCTGGCCCGCTCGATGATGATGCCGCCGTTGGATAGCACCACCCCTGACAGGTCGAAACCGAGTTCACCATCACGGTCGCGCGCCATGAGCTCGGTCGCCACCGAGGTCCCCATATCGTGTGCCACGAGGTACACCGGTTCCTCGGAGTACCGCGCGAGTACCCACTCGACGACATCGGCGTGTTCGAAGAGCGTGTACCCGTGCGGGCGCGGCTTGTCGGAAAGCCCGAACCCGGGGAAATCCAGCGTCAACGTCGCACGGCCCGCGAGCCGATCGAGCACACCACGGAAGTCGTACCCACTACTCGGGTACCCGTGCAGGAACACCAGGCGCGGGCCCCTGCCCTCGGTGCCTTCGGTCGCGCGGACGAACACCCGCCCCTGGGGAACCGTCACCCACTGGCCGCCGCTGTGCCACTCGGCAACCGCCTGCTTCCCGGTCCGTGCCATCCCGCGAGCCTAAAGCCCGGTCCGGCCCGGCACCGGTGCCTGCTGTCATGCCGCTGACACTGTGCGAGCGAAACCCGGACAGGGAATGCTGGGATGGCCGGTAGACAACAGGGAAGGGACGGTGCTCGGGTGAGGCCACCATCGGACATGGTTGAACAGACAGCGCAGCAGCGGGTGGGAGAGACCGTGCGGCAGCGCCTTCCGGTGTGGCGCACCGGCCTCGCCGGTGGGCTGGTCGGCATCCTGTGCTGCGTCGGGCCGACCGTGCTGGCGCTGCTCGGCGTGGTCAGCGCGGGAACCGCGTTCGTGTGGGCCACCGAGCTCTACGACGGCTACGCCTGGTGGTTCCGGCTGGCAGGGCTGGCGGTGCTGGCGCTGCTGGTGTGGCTGAGCCTGCGCCGCCGCGACCAGTGCAGCGTCGCGGGCCTGCGCCGCTGGCGGTGGCGCCTGGCGGGGACGCTCGCCGTGGCCGTCGGCACCTATGTCGCGTTGTACGCGCTCACCACGTGGTTGGGGACCTTCGCATGAGCACCGACGAAACCGGTGGCGCGGACAGCGCCATGAACGATACGGGCGTCGCCGTCGAGTTCTACTGGCGACCCGGCTGCCCGTTCTGCACGCTGCTGCGCACCGCCCTGCGCCGCGCCAAGCTCCCGATGCGCGAAGTCAACATCTGGCGCGACCCCGCCGCCGCTGCCCGGGTGCGCGCAGCCACCGGCGGTGACGAGACCGTTCCCACCGTGTTCGTCGGTGAACGTGCGATGGTCAACCCCGGCGCCCGCACGGTCCTCGAGGTCGTGCGGGAGGAGGCACCCGAGCTGTTGCCGCCACGATCGGCACGCGGCAGGCGCCGGTGGTGGCCGCGGCGGTGACGGCACGCGGTTCCGCCGTTCCCGCCGGGCCAGGGGTCAGTGGTTCATCCCGGCCCGCAGCGCATGCACCGGAAGCATGAGTTCGACCTCCCCCGCCTCGGCGAAGGTCAGCCGCACCGGCACGGTGCGGCCTTCGCTGGTGGCGTTCATCGCCCCGAACAGCATGAGGTGCAGCTCACCGGGGGCGAGCGAGATCGGTTCCCGAGCCGACACCGGAACCGGGAATGCCAGTTCGGAGTCCTCACGGCGCGGGTCGTGCAGCGCCGCGCCGTGCGCGAGCTCGCTGGAAGCCGACAGCAGGGTGTCGCTGCCGCTGGCCACGCCGATCTCCCCGAACACCGCTGCCGCCTCCGGATCGTGCATCCCGCGCTTGGCGTACAGCCCGTGCAGCCGGATGTCGCCGACGTGCTGGTCGACGAGCGGGTCGTCGGCCACGCCCTCGTTGTGCCTGTCGACCAGCGCGGTGTCGCCGGAACGTGCCGCCAGCCGCGCCACCGGCACCCCACCGACGAGGTGCTCGTCGACCACGGTCTCGATCACTTCGGCATCGACGTTCGGGTACCACGCGCCTTCCGGGTAAACCAGCGTGACCGGCGCCATGGTGCACGGTCCGAGGCAGCCTGCCCTGGTCACCAACGCCTTGTCCGCACCGCGGTCCACACCGGCTCGAGCCACCGCGCTGCGCATGCCGTCCAGCGCCTCCCACGCCCCGGCGGCCACACAGCGGGGGCCGACACAGACCAGGACGTGTCGCCGGTGCACCGGTACGCGCGCGCTGCCGGGCCGGTACCGCATCGGCCGTACTGATGTGGCAACGTCCTCGGCCTCGTGGGCGGTACGCACCGAGTCGCGCACGGCGCGGTCGACATGCTCACCGGACTCCATCGGTGGACCGAACCGCACCCGGGGCGGCTGATCCAGCTCGCCGAGCCACTGGCTGATCGCGCGCGGCAGCCACGCCTTGATGTTCCTGTCGAACGGGACGAACGCCGGTATCACGAGGATGTCGACCTCCCCCTCGGCGGCCAGTGCCAGCAGCACGTCCTGCAGCCCCGGCGCGGTCATCTCGAGGAAGGCCACCTCGGCCCGGCCGGTAACGCCCTCGTCGAGCAGCGATTCGGCGGTGCGTTGCAGTGCCGCTCGCTGCTCACCCTTCGGCATCCCCCTGCCGAGTAGTACCACCACAGGAGAGTGTGTCATCCCCAGACCTCCTGATGTGTGGCGATCATCGGGAGCACGGCGCGGTACCCGCGCCGATCCCGCTCATCGGCCTGCTGAAAGCAGCCGCCCGGCAGGTCAGCGCCCGCGAGGGAGGATCGGCCGAGGCAAGCGCTGGTGGCCAACGCGTCCTCCGCCTGCTCCTTGACGCTGCTCCGTAGCCGGGACAGGTCGCTGACGGTCTCGGTCATGGTGAACCTCCTCGGTACGGTCAGGTGTACTGCACCGCGATGCGGAGCTCGTCGGAGTCCGGTGTGGACACGCGCATCCGCCGCATCGGCAGGCCGTACAGCTCGGAGAGTGCCTCCTCGGTGAGGACCTTCTCCGGCTTGCCGACACGCAGGTCGCGTGGCGCGGCGAGCAGCGCGGCGCGGGTGGCCACGGCGAGTGCGTGGTCGGGTTGGTGGGTGGAGAACAGCACGCCGTAGCCGTCCGTGGCCAGCTCGATGAGCAGGCGCAACACCACACCCTGATTAGCCAGGTCGAGGGCTGCCGTGGGCTCGTCGAGCAGCAACAGCCTGGCCTCCGAGGCCATAGCGCGCGCGATCAGCACCAGCTGTTGCTCGCCCCCCGACAGGCTGGGAAACGGCCGCTCGGCCAGCTCGGACAGGCCGGTGGCAGCCAGCGCCTCGGCCGCGCGTTCCCGGTCGGTCGGCCCCGGGCTGGTCAGCGGCCCGAGGTGGCGCGCCCTTCCCATGAGCACCATGTCGAACACCGAGAAGCCGAACGTCACCTGCGTGGCCTGCGGGACGAACCCGACGGTCTCCGCTGCGACGGCCGACCCTTCGGTGAACGGTTGCAGCCGAGCCGCCCCGCGCAGCAGGGTTGACTTGCCGCGACCGTTCGGGGCCAGCAACGCCACGATCTCCCCGGTGTCGACACGGAGGTCGAGCTCGCGGAACAGGAAGTCACTGTGGCCGTAACGGTGACCGACACCGTGCAGCTCAAGCATCGTTCCACCCCCGTGCCTGGGTCCGTCTCAGGACCACGAAGAAGATCGGCGCGCCGACCAGCGCGGTCAGTACCCCGAGCGGGATCTCGGAGGCGGTGAGGGTGCGCGCCGCGGTGTCCATGACCGTGAGGTACGCGGCGCCGAGGAAGACGCAGGCAGGGATCAGCACCCGGTTGTCCGGACCGAGCATCATGCGGACGATGTGCGGGATCACCAACCCCACCCAGGTGATGACACCGCCAACAGCCACGGTTCCGGCGACCACGACGGCCGCAGAACACAGCAACACCCAGCGCAGCACCGCAGGCTCGACGCCGAGCGCCCGTGCGTCATCGTCGCCGAGCGCCAGGATGTTGATGCGCCATCGCAACACCAGCATCGTCGCCACACCGGCCAGCACCGGCAGCGCCGCGATGGCGACCTTGTCCCACGTGGCCGTCGCCAAGCTCCCGAGGAGCCAGAATACGATGCTCGGCAGGTTCTCCTCCGGATCGGCGAGGTAGGTGACCCCGGAGACCAGTGCGGCGAAGAAGCCGCCGACCACGATGCCCGCGAGGATCAGCATCAGTACCGTGCGGCGTCCGTGCACCTTGCTGAGCACCATCGCCGCGATCAGCGCAAGGAAACCGAACGCGAACGCCCCACCGACCAGCAGCACCGAGCTTGCCCCAAGTAACAGCGCCAGCGCCCCACCGAACGACGCTCCCGACTGGACACCCAGGATCTGCGGGGAGACCAGCGGGTTCCGCAGCACACCCTGTAGTACCGCACCAGCGCAGGCCAGGCCCGCTCCGACCAGCATGGACAGCAACACGCGCGGCGCCCGGACCGCCTCGACGATCTGTTGCTCGGTGCCGCTCCAGCCTGCCTCCAGCGGCACGATCTGGCTCGCCAGGATCCGCACCACAACGTCCGGCGGGATCGCCAATCGACCGAAACCGAGCGCGAGCACCCCGGCACCAATCGCGGCCACGGCCAGCCAGACCATGACCGTCGCGGTAGACAAGCGCCCGAGTCGCCGTGTGGACCCGGCCCAGCTCGCGGTGGTCTCCGGTGTCCGGACCACCGGTTACTCCCGCAGGACGCGGTCGTAGCCCGCGGTACCGGCGTTGAGCTCGGCCCGCAGGATCTCGCGGATCTGCTCATCACTGACCGCCTGCTGGTCGTACAGGAAGTCGTAGTGCTCCCGGATTTGCTCCGGCAGGTCCACATCGATCCCGTCCGGGTGCAGTAGCTGCGCGAGCCACTGCCACATCAGCGGTGATTCGTGACTCGGTGGGTCCCAGCGGTAGCCACCCAGCGGTACCTGGTACACGCGGCGCTCGGTGACCGCGGTGAGTTCCCGCCAGGCCGGGTGTTCGGCGACGTCGTCGACGGTCGCATCGTCGAAGCTGCCCACCAGGATGACGTCCGGGTCCCACGCGGCGACCTGCTCCGGCTCGACGACGTGCCGCCCGGTGATCTCGGCGGCCGCGTTCGTGCCGCCTGCCAGCTCGATGTAGAAGTCGTTGTAGGTGTCCGACCCGGACACCCGGAGCTCCTCGGCCATGCGGTGGAAGTACAGCACCGACGGCCGCTGCTCCGGCGGGTCGAGTTCCGCCAGCTCGCGGCGCACCTCGTCGTGCCAGTCGAGGATCCGCTCGGCCCGGTCATCCTCGCCGATGGCGGCACCGACCATCTTGAGGGCGGCTTCGAGCTCGTCCTGGGTCGACGAGGTCAGCGCGGCGGTGGTCAGGCCCGCGTTCTCCAGTGGTCTGACGATCTCGTCGCCACGGTCGGACCATTGCAGCACCAGGTCCGGATCGAGCCCGGCGACGGTCTCGATGTTCGGCGCGAACGACTCGTCGGTGATGTCGCTGGGGATCTCTGAAGCCTCGGGAAAGAACTCGCCGAGGATGCCGTCCTCGATCGCCTTCGCCGAGCTCGGATTCATGCCTGCCAGACGGTCGGTACCGCCGTCCAGCGCGATCACCATCGCGGCGTGCGGGATCGGAATGGTCACGATCCGCGACGCCGGCTCGTCCAGGGTCAGCTGAGTACCGCGTAGATCGGTGAAGGTGACTCCCCCACCCGTACCGGCGTCACCGTCGCGTTGCGATGCGTCGCTCGCACATGCGGCGATGAGTAGTACTGAACACGCGGAAACGGCCGACAGAGAGTGTCGTAACGACACGGATACCGCATCCTTCCACTCATCTGTCGAGTCGGATGCTTTTCGACGACGTGGCGTCGACGAAGAGCCCCTCCTCGAGAGCTGCATTCGTCCCACCCGCGCAGGCGACCTGGCTCGTCCCCTCGGGGACTCACAGTTGCGGGACAGCGCCGGATTCACACCGGACTTCGCTGCACGCGTGGCTGGGCCAGGCTAGCAGCTCACCGCACGACGGTCGTCACCGTCGTGGGCATGCTCACGGTGTCACCGCGCCGACAGTCGGTGGTGGAGGTTCGGCTGAGTGGCCGACACTGGAACCACGTGCGAGCGCACCCCGTCCCAGGGTGCGACACAGGGAGGGTGCGTGGTGCAGGAATACGATCTCGTGGTACTCGGCGGCGGAGCCGCCGGACTCGCCGCCGCGTCGACCGGCGTGCGGCAGGGTGCGACCACATTGCTGGTCACGGAATCACCACCGGGCGGGGACTGCACGTTCACCGGGTGCGTGCCGTCGAAAACGGTGATCGAGGCGGCCGCGGCCGGGTTGCCGTTCGGCAGGGCCATGGCCAGGGCCCGGGAGGTGGTGGCGCGGATCGGGGCGACCGAGGACGAAAGCGTGCTGCGGGCACGCGGCATCGACGTGATGCGGGGGCACGCCCGGCTGCTCTCCCGCGACCGCATCCAGGTGGGAACGCGCGTGGTGCGCGCCCCGCGGATGGTGCTCGCCACGGGCAGCGCCCCGATGGTGCCGCCGATCGGCAACCTGGCGGACGTGCCGGTACTGACCACCGACACGGTGTTCGACCTGGAAGCCGCTCCGGACTCGCTGGCCATCCTCGGTGGCGGGGCGAACGGGTGCGAGCTCGCCCAGGCCTTCGCACGGCTCGGCATTCCGGTATCCCTTGTGGAGTCCGAGGGCACGTTGCTTCCCGGAACGGACCCGGATGTCTCGGCGCTGATCGGCGAGTCGCTGGCCGCGGACGGGGTGGACGTGCGGGTGGACGCGCCGGTGTCCTCGGTGCACGGCGATGGCCAGGAGATCACTCTGACGGCCGGCTCCGCGACACTCTCGGCGCAGCGCCTCCTGGTCACCACTGGGCGCGCCCCGGTGACCGCGGACCTCGGGCTGGACGCCGCGGGCGTAGCTACCGACCATCGCGGGTTCGTCGTGGTGGACCGCCACCTGCGCACCACCGTGCCCGGCATCACCGCGGCGGGCGACGTGACAGGCCTCTCCGGGCACACCCACGCCGCGTATGCGATGGGGCGCGTCGCGGCGACGGCGGCGCTGCGACGTACCAGGAAGCCGGTGTTCGGCACCGGCGCGATCCCGGAGGTGGTGTTCACCACGCCCGAGGTCGCCACCGTGGGCACGTTCGAACACGACGTCACCGATCACCGGGTGCGGGTGGCCTACCTACCGATGGCCGAGGTCGACCGGGCGGTGACCGCGGGCGCCACCACGGGGTTCGTCAAGCTCATCGCCGGCCCACGGCGCGGTCTCGGACGGCTCGGCGGCGGCAAGCTGCTCGGCGCCACCGTGGTCGCCGAACGCGCGGGCGAGCTGATCAGCGAGGCGACACTGGCGATCGACACCGGCATGTTCACCGGCAGGCTCGCCCAGACCATCCACCCCTACCCCACCTGGTCGATCGCGCTGCAGCAAGCCGCCGCCCAGTTCTTCGGCAGTCACGGCGGCCGCACCGCCCGCCGCGCAGGTGGGTGAGGGGGTGCGAGCCGAAGGACTCCCTGGGTACACACGATGCACCCAAGAGGCCCTTCGGCTCAGGCCCTGCGCACGACCGGATGGAGCCGAAGGGACCCTTGGGTACCACATACGCACCCGCGGAGTCCTTCGGCTCGCACCCCACCCAGGTATCCTGCCGGAAGCAGTGTCGGTGACAACCGACCACAGGCGAGCACAGGCGACGACGCCCGGCAAGGAGAGAGCATGGCCACGCGGGTTCCCAAGGAAGGCTCCGAAGCTCGTTACCTGCACCGATTCCCCGCGTTCGAGGAGTTGACGCAGTCGGAGGTCAACGCGATCGTGCGGGCGAGCACGCGCGCGAGCCTGCCCGCGAACTGGGCCCTGATCCACGAGCAGACGCCAGGGGATGCCTGCTACATTCTGCTGTCGGGCATCGTCGGGATCTACTCCGGGCAGGATCTGGTGGCCGAGCTCGGGCCAGGCGATGTGGTCGGGGAGATGGCACTGCGGCACGGGCGACTGCGTTCGGCGACCGTGTCGACACGAGAGCCGGTTGAGCTGCTGCGCATCGACGGTGGCGACCTCGATCGGCTGCTGGAGCGGGTCCCCGCGTTCCGCCGGGTGCTCGACACAACCGGCCGGGACGGCGACACGGCCGGCGCCTGAGACGGCGCGGCGGTAGTACCACCGGCGGGTCACCCGGGCTTTTCCGCCACCAGCAGCGCGTAACCGATCACCCCATCGGACACCGCCTCGCGCGCCAGCGCGCAACTGCGCAGCACCGCATCGACGTCGACCCCGGCCCGGTGGAGCTGCCCGAAGGAGGTCATGCGCAGCAGCCGGATACGAGCATCGATCTGCTCGACCATCCGCCGGATCGCGTCGTCGTGACGCTCGGTGTGCACCACGGCCAGCCCCGCCTGCGCCAGGATCTCCCGGTAGCCCTCCGGCGACCGGGCATCGGCGAGGCAGGCCACCCAGGCCCCGAGCGTGGCCAACTCGTCACCAAGCTCGCCCCCGGAGACGGTGACGTCGCTGATCCCGACCCGGCCGCCCGGCCGCAGCACCCGCGCGAACTCGGTGGCCGCGCTCGGCTTGTCCGGGAAGGTACACAGCGCGCACTCGCACATCACCACGTCGAAGGTGGCGCCGGGCAGCGGCAGGCTCTCGGCGTCACCGGCATGGAAACGCACCTTCGCCCGCAGGCCGGCGCGCTCGGTCTCGTCGCGGGCGGTACGCAGTGCGTCCTCGCCGAGCTCCACTCCGTCGACGGTGACGTCGTAGTCGGCGGCCAGCATGCGCGCGCTGCTCCCCCGCCCGGAGGCCACATCCACCACCCGGTGTCCCGAGCGCAGGCCGGTACGCTCAGCCAGCCGCCTGCTCAGCTGCAACCCGCCCGGGTGGTACGACTCGCCGAGCACCATGGCGACGGCGTCGTTGCCGTACGCCGCGGCGCAACACGCCTTGAGCTCCTCAGCGTTGATCATCGGACCTCACTTTCGAACCGTACGGCGAGTCGACGATCACCGGCCGCAGCTCGCGCGCGTTCGGCACCACCCCGTCGACCCGGACACCGGACATCTGCTCGCGCACCTGCTCGCGGTAGCCGACCGAGTTGTAAGCACAGAACGGGATCATGCGCCCATCCGGGGTGATCTCCTCGACGCAGCACTTCATGAGCTGCTTGACGTTGAGCGTGTACGGATCCTGGAAGTCCTGCACGACGATCATGAATGCCCGGTCGGTCAGCTCGGCAACGGCGCCAGGGAGGTTCACGCCGCAGGCGTCGGCGCAGTCCAACGCGTCGGCGGCCGCCCGCAGCTTCTCTTCGGTGACCTCGGTGCCCATGAACGCCGAGGCACTCCACAGCTTCTCCAACGCCTCGCGGATCGCGTAGTCGGGAACGACCCGGTTGGAGACGTAGTCGAGATACTCCCCGACATCGAGCAGCCTGGGGATGGGCACGATCCCGAAATCCGGATCGCCTGGCTTGCCCTCGGTGAGCAGGTAGGTCACCGACCGGCAGGTCGGGAAGCAGCACGGCACCGGGAAGAAGTCGTCGGTGCGCAACCAGTCGGGGCGCTGCTCGGCGAGCAGCCGCATCACGTCCGGGTTCGTCAGCCGGGTCAGCGGGTCGAACTCGACGTGCCTGCCCGAATGGGTCACCGGTTGGAACGACACCGACCGCACGGCGGGATGGCGCAGCCCGAACTCCACGATGTCACCGATCTCGTGCTCGTTGAGCCCGCGCTCGACCGCGGCGACCAGTGTGACCGGCAGCCCGACGTCGGCGCAGTTGTCCAGCGCCCGCTGTTTGATCTCGCGGAGGTCCCGGCCGCGGATCGCCCGATGGGTCTGCTCGGTCAACCCGTCGAACTGGAGGTAGATGTTCACCGACCGCCCGGGGACACGGTGGCGCTCGGCGAGCGCTGCGACGAATCGGAGATCGCTTGCCAGCCGGATCCCGTTGGTGTTGAGGGTGACGTTGCGGATCGGCCTGGCCTGCGCCAGGTCGATGAAATCCAGGATCTCCTTGTGAATCGTGGGCTCCCCGCCGGAGAACATCACCACCTCCGCCTCGCCCTCCGAGGCGACGAAGGTGTCCAGCATCAGCTCGCACTGTTCCCGGGTTATGGAGTACCCGCCCGCTCCATTCTCCGGCGCGTGGTTCCCGGAGTCCGCGAAACAGATCGGACAGTCCAGATTGCATCCGGTGTTCACCTCGATGATGCCGAGGCACGCGTGCTGCTTGTGCTCCGGGCAGAGGCCGCAGTCCAGCGGGCACCCCTCGTTCACCTCGGTCTGGAAGGTCAGCGGTACCGTGCCCGGCTTGTTGAAGCGGGAGGAGGACAGGTAGGCCTCGGCGTCCGAGTACGTCAACGCTTCGAACCAGCCGTGGTGGGCGCAGCGTTTCCTGAGGTAGACCTTGCCGTCACGGATGTTGACCTGGGCATCTACCGGCACCTTGCAGACCGGGCAGATGCTTTTCGTAAACTCGACGAACACCTCGTCCCGGTCCCGCTTGCCGCCGTCCTGCTGGATCGAGCGTTCGGCGCTGCTCACTGATGACCTCCCCGTATGGCGTCCTGTCGTGCTACACCAGCCCAGCAGAGCACGCCCGGGAGCGCGCCAACACTGTCGGCGTGCCGACAGTGCCTGCCAAGGAAGCTGTCATCATCGACGGCATGACAACTCCCGGCCCGATCGTGCCCGACGGTGGCGGCTACCGCCATTCGTACGAGATCACGTCCCCGGCACGCGTGGTGCACGTGTCCGGGCAAATCCCGGTGGCCCCGGACGGCACCGCTCCGGCGACCTTCGGCTCGCAATGCCGTCAGGCATGGGCCAACCTCGCCGCTGCCCTCGCCCACCACGGCATGCAGCTGTCCGATGTGGTGAAGCTGACCACCTTCCTGGCGGATCGGAGCTACCGCGAGGAGAACGCCACCATCCGCCGCGAGATCCTCGGTGACCACGCTCCCGCCCTCACGGTGATCATCACCGGCATCTACGAAGAGGAGTGGCTGCTCGAAATCGAGGCGGTCGCCGCGCGCGAGCTCCCGTAGTCCGCGGCACCCGCGGGGTCAGGTGCGAGCCGAAGGGCCCCTTCAGTACACATCCTGTACCGGAGGAGTCCTTCGGCTCGCACCCCCACACGGTCAGCCGTACCGGTGGGCACCCGGCCTAGTTCAACGTGAACAGCGGCCCGGTGATGGTCAGCCCGAGATCGTCGACGGCGGCGAAGAGCGCGAACGCCATCAACGCCGCGCCTGCCAGGCCGGTGTTCTTCATGAAGTGGACCATCTCGCCCTGCCGTGCCTGCGGATCCGTCTCCTGCCAGAACGCGTGCATCAGCGCGGCCGACAGCACGACGTGGACGAGCAGTAGCAGCGCGCCGAGGTCGGCCCAGATCCCCAGCAACACGAGCAGACCACCGACGATGATCCACACGCCGGAGACCGGTACCACCACCTTCGCCAGCGGCACTCCCCGTGACGTCGCGTAGCCCGTCATGGCGTTGGCCTGCGCCAGGTGATTGATGCCGGAGCCGATGAACAGCGCGGCGAACAGTATGCGGCCGATGAGGACGACAACGTCCATCACGCACCTCCTCATGGTGTCGTTACGTCGACCCGCGACGATGCCGACCTCTCCATGGTGGACCCGGCGCGGGCGCGGGGAAAGCCCCCATCCCCCGACCGGCGCCGTCGCTTGCCCTACCCGTTCGGTTCAGCGACGCAGCGCACGGCTTCCTGCGCACCGCACGGCAACGCCGGGCCGAGGTCGCCGCTGTCGATCGGCTGCAGCGGCACCGTCAGCCTGCTTGGATGTTCGCTCGAGTGATGGACGGTGTTGATGCTCGGCGCCGTGGTCGGCACGTAGGCGTAGACGCTGTCGAGCGCCGGTGGCGCGCTGACCTTCACCATCAGCCGGTGCCCCGGTCGGAGCACGTGCCCCACGGGGAAGACCTCGATCACGTACTCCTCGACCTCACCCGGTGTGATCGGCTGCGGGTTCGTGTGTGGACGCCACGGGCGATACAGCACGTCACCGTCGTAGTCACTCCTGGTGTCATCGATCGACCGGTGGCTGGCCTTGAGCAGCCCCCGCTGCAGGTAGCTACGGCTACCGTCCGGAGCTTCGTCGATGAGCTGGACGAACAGCTCAGTGTCCACGCCCGTACTCGACAGGTGCAACGTGGCTGTCATCGGCCCCACCAGGGCGGTCGGCTCGTCCACCGGTTCGGTCCGGTAGGTCAGCTCGTCCGGCGCGTCCGCGGTGGACAACGGCGCCCCGACCGCGGGACCCAGGTGGTACGACCACGCCTGCCGCCGTGTTCCTGACAGGTACGTGGACGTGCCCTCCGAGCCCGGCGCCGCCTGTCCCGGCGTCAGCGAGCCGTCGGCACCGAGGTGGAAGTCGGTCCAGTCGGTGTTTTCCAGCGGGAACTCCGTGCTGTCGATGCGGCCGTTGGAGGTCAGTTCGCCGTCCCCGTCGCGATGTGTCTCCAGCAGCGTGGTCACCGAGGTCCGGCCCACTCCGGCTGGTCCGAACTCCGGTGTCCGTTCGACGCCGGTGAAATGGTCGATCCAGGCAACGCGATCGCGCCACACCTCGGGTCCCGCAGCCGCCGGGTTCTGGGTCGCGTGATCGCCGTTGGTCAGCAACATGCGTTTGGGCACCCCGTCGACCTTCTCCCACAGGTGCGGCGCGCCGCGAGGTCCGGTCTGCTCATCCTGGTAGGCGTGGGTAATGTGCACCGGGACCTCGATCCGGTCCGCATAGGTCACACTGGACCGCGTGCGATACCACTCGCTGTCGGTCTGATTGAGGCCCTGCAACAGCGGATCGTCCAGCACCGTTCGCCGTTTGGTGAGCTGGTTGGTGGCGCACCGCTGCTGCCGCTCGGCGAACTCCTCGTCGGATTCGGCGAACAGCAGCCCGGGAAGCACTCCCCCGCCGAGGTCCATCGCGGGCCGCAAGCCGCCTGCCCAGAGCAGCGGGAATCCGTAGTTGACCACTCCACCTGGGTAGACGATGCCCCGGTACAGGTCGTCGATCAGCCCGGACACGGTGATCGCGCGAAGGTGCTCCGGTTGTGCCGAGGCCACCATGAACCCGGTGATGCCCCCGTAGGAATGCCCCATGATGGCCACATCACCGTTGGACCATGGCTGCTGCGCGATCCACTCGTCGATGATGTAGCGCCCGTCCTCGGCGGTCTGGTAACTGAACAGATCGAACTCACCGCCCGAGCACCCGGTACCGCGGATCGAGGCGTGGATGGTCACGTAGTCCTCGTTGAACCGTTCCGTCAGCTGCCTGCTGCCCTCGATCGGGCTGTCCTCGGAGGCCGACCCCCCGTCGTAGCCGGACATCTCGAACACCGTCGGGTAGGTCCGGTCTTCCTGGTAGTCGTCCGGCAGCCGCACGTTCAGCGCGATCTCCACGCCATCCGGCATCGTCACGTACGTGTTCGGCGCCGCGGCCGCCTGCGGTGCCCCGTGCACGACGAGCAACGCGGCGAGCAGCCCGATCACCGCCCCGAGGGCGGGTACCAGCTCCACGGCACGCCGTCTCCTTCCCGGTACACGGGATCGGGCTTCGCCTGCCATCGTGACCTCCCAGCTGACCGCACCGTGCCGCCGCGCAGGCACGCAGAACACGAATTATGCTCACGTATGCTTACCCGAGGGTGCCGATCGACGCAATGGTGCGAACCGGTCACGCTGTCACGATGGGACCGGCAGGCGGTGCGGTGGGGCTCAGTCTCGTGCGCGTTCCGGTGGGCGGATCACCATCGCCGCGACGATCACCGCCACCGGCGCCGCCGTGGACACCAGCAGTGCCGGCGTATAGCTTCCCGCGAACTGGAACACCCCGGCGAAGGCGAGCGGCCCGAACGCCGTCGAACCCACCATGATCGCCGAGACCGTCCCCCGGATGGCCCCGATATGGGCGGTGCCGAAGTACCTCGGTAGGCTCGCGCCCTCGACCGCGCGGACACTGCCGCCTGCCGCGCCGACGAGCAGCCCGAACACCACCGCGAGCGGGCCAGGGGCGACCACGGTGGCCAGTACCAGACCACCGATCAGGCACGCCATACACGCAACCAGCAATCCCCTGTGGCCGACACGGTCGGCCAGGTAGCCCACCGCGAACGTGGCCACCAGGTTGGCGATCGTCTGCGGGATGAAATTGGCGGCCGCTTCGGCGGAGCTGAGCCCGCGTTCGCCGAGCAGGCTGATCTGATGGAAGTTGACCGCGGTCACCAGCAGGCTCACCGTCGCTATCGCCGAGGTCACGACCCAGAAGTACGGCGTGCGCAGCGCCGCCTGACGCGTGAAGCCCCAGTCGCTCGCGGTGGGATCGGCGCCGCCGTCGACGACGCCGTCCGGGAACTGGCCGAGCTCGGCGGGCCGGTCGCGCATGCCGAACCATGCGACGGGCAGCACGATCACCGCGACAGCCACGCCCTGGATGAGCCACGTCGTGCGCCACCCCCACTGCGCGATCAGGCTCTCCAACAGCACAGGTGCCAGCGCGATGGCCGAAGCGCCGACCGCGCTGACCATGCCGAGAGCGGTACCCCGACGTCGCTCGAACCACAGCGCCACCGCAGTGGTCGCAGCCAGGCTCAACGCACCCTGCCCTGCCATCCTGATCGCCACGAAACCGCCGGTCAGCCCGATCACGGAGGACACGGCAGCTAGCGAGCACAACGCGATCGAGAAGATCAACCCGATCGCGACCATCACCCGCCGGATACCGAAGCGATCGAGCATCCTGCCGACGAACGGCATCGCCAGCGCGCCGGTGAGGGTGCCAGCCAGGTATGCCGCCGAGATCGCGGAACGGCCGATGTCGAGCTCGGCGATCATCGGGTCGATGAATACCGATACCGCGGCGGTCTGTCCCGGGGCGCTCACGGCGATCATCAGTGCGGCGAATCCCGCGATGTGCCAACCATAGAATCCGGACGGCGATCGGGCGCCGCGCGTACGCGCCGGAGAGGTCAGTGGGTCTCCTCGAGGATGGGGGTGGGTTACGGTGATCGACGTGCTGGACGGCGATCGGCACTGACCCCGCGCGATGACGACCGGATCGAGGATACCCGACCGGCTGTGATCCGGGATCCGGAGCGTCGCCGCGCCGGTACGCCACGGCGACGCCGCGGATACGGCCGCACAGGCGTATCCGGCCGTATCCGGCCGTATCCGGCGCCAAGGACTCACCCGTTGAGATGATCCTCCCGCCCCATCGGGCGGGACTGCTCGGGCGCTGCTAGAACGAGGACCAACGGCCCACGGCGACCCGGGAGTACAGCATGACCACACCCGCAGGCGAGCCCGCCGCAGCAGACCACCCCCGGCTGGCCGAGCTGCTGCCGGAGCTCGACATCAACCGCCCCGAGCGGCACCGCCGGTGGACCGTACTGCTGCGCCTCCTGCTGCTGATCCCGCAGTTCATCGTGGTGTACGCGCTCGGTATCGCAGCCACGGTCATCGTGGTGATCGGCTGGTTCGCGGCGCTGTTCATGGGGCGGCTGCCCACGTGGGCGTTCGGCTTCCTCAGCGGGTACGTGGCGTACTACGCCCGGGTCAATGCCTACCTCTACCTGCTCACCGACACCTACCCGCCGTTCGCCTGGTCGACACAGGACCACCCGGCACGGTTCGAGCTACCGCCCCAGGACCGGTTGAACCGGCTCGCCGTGCTCTTCCGTATCATCCTGATCATTCCCGCCTACATCGTCGCCGTGGTCGTCATAGCGGGATGGATGATGCTGGCGTTCTTTTTCTGGCTGATCGTGTTGATCCTTGGCAGGATCCCCACCCCGATCTTCGGCGCGAGCGCGGCCGTGCTGCGCTACGAGCTCCGCTACATGTCCTACGGGCTGCTGGTGACCGCAGCGTACCCGAAGCTGCTCTTCGGTGACACTTCACGGGTTGCGGCCACCACCGCGCACACGACTCCGACGCCCCAGGCCGCACCGGCCGGAGCGGTTCCGCAGGCACAGGACACGCAGGGGGCGCCGGAGCGAGCCAGCGACACCCGGCCGTTGCTGCTTTCGCCCGGCGCGAAAGCCCTGCTCGTGGTGATCATCGTGCTCGGCGTCCTCGGCGCCATCGGCGGCGGCGCGGCAGGCACCGCTGCCGAGACGGCAACGGACGGCACCGACACCGTCGTCATCGAGTAGGCGAGCAGGCGAAGCTCGCCGCTGGTCTGTCAGGACACCCGTGAGCGGAACGGCTCGACGAGCCTGCGTAGCCGGAGGGGGAGCCGCTTCTCCAACCCGTACGGCTCCAGGTGCGCGGTCAGTACCTCGTCGAAGGAACGCCGGATACTCGCCACGTCCCAGGTCTCGCGCTCCAGGACCGGTTGCTTGACGTACGGCTGGCCCACGATGTGCAGCTGCCTGCCGTCACACCTGATCAACTGCCCGGTGATCCCCTCGGCGGCGTCCGACAGCAGGTAGAGCACCAGCGGTGCGACCCGATCCGGTGTCCGGTCCGGCGGGCAACGCCGCCGGGAACGCGGAGACCGGCGCACCATACGCGTCAGCGCCAGCGGGCACACCGCGTTCACCCGGATCCCCTCGGTCTCCATGTCGAGCGCCCAGGAGTACGTCAGCGACGCGACGGCGCCCTTGGTCGCCGCGTAGCTTCCCAGCTGCCGCTGTCCGAAGGATGCCCCGGAGGAGATGTTCACCAGGGACCCGCCCGTGCCGAGCATCGCCCGCGCGGCTGCCAGCCCAGTATGGATCACGCCGAGCAGGTTGACCTCGACCAGTTCCCGCACCGCGTGCGGATCCTCGTGCCACGGGGCCGCTTCGTGATGCACGCCCGCGTTGTTGACCAGCCCGTCGAGTCGGCCGAACGCCACGAGCGCGGTCTCGACGATCGCCGCCGCCTCGTCGGGATCCGCCACGGTGTGGTGGCTGACCACCGCGTTCCCGCCTCGCTCCCGGATGTTGGCCGCGATACGGTCCGCCGAGGCCGCGTCGACGTCGTTGACCACCACGGCCGCGCCCGCCGCGGCGGCCTCGGCGGCAAAGGCCGCGCCGAGCCCTCGCCCGGCACCTGTCACCACGACCGACTTGCCCTCGAGGATGCCCATGGTTCCAGTCTGGCCCCGTACGCACTGGGAATCACACTCCGTCGACGAGTGGATGGCAGAATGCGTCGAATGTCCGATGGTGACCAGTCGGGCGGAAGCGCCGGACCGATCACCCCATCAGAACCAGCACTCCGGGTAGTCGCAGTAGTACACTCCGGGGCCAACAGTCAGCGCCGTCGTGAGGGGACATCCCAGGTGCCGATCGGGCGCAACGGTAACCGAACGGCGCGTGCCGGGCCGCGAGAGCACCGTGCGCGCTTCGTGGACGTGCTGTCCCATCCCGAGTTCCGCTCGCTGTGGATCACCGAGGCTGTATCGCTGGCAGGTGATCAACTGGCCAAGGTGGCCCTGGCGATCATGGTGTTCGGACGTACCCAATCGGCGTTGTGGGCGGCGCTGGTCTATGCCATGACCTTCCTGCCCGCACTGGCGGGCGGGCTGGGCCTGTCGCAGCTCGCCGACCACTTCCCTCGCCGCACGATCGTCATCGGGTGCATGCTGATCCAGGCCGTGCTGGTGGCCGCCATGGCCGTTCCCGGCACGCCGCTGCCCGTGCTGTGCGCGCTGGTGTTCGGCGTCGGGCTGGCAGGAGCGCCTGCCAACGCCGCA
This sequence comes from Haloechinothrix sp. LS1_15, assembly GCF_033042135.1. NCBI lineage: Bacteria > Bacillati > Actinomycetota > Actinomycetes > Pseudonocardiales > Pseudonocardiaceae > Haloechinothrix > Haloechinothrix sp. LS1_15. Next base: position 218,702 of record NZ_WBXM01000008.1, read on the forward strand.
CAGCACGCGATCATCAGGGAGGCCATCAGCGACGACGAGCTCTACCTCCGCAGCCAGGATCTGCGGGGCGTGACCACCAACACCATGATGTTGGTGGGACTCGCCGGCGGTGGCGTGCTCGTCACCCTCATCGGGCCGCAACTCGCCCTGCTACTGGATGCGCTGACCTTCCTCTTGGCGGCGGGCATCGTGCGCGCCTGCGTGCGCCACCGGCCACGCGCCACCGCTTCACGGGACGGCTGGTTCGACGGTGCCAGGCTCGTCTTCGGCGATCGCAGGTTGCGCAACCTGACCTGGCTGGGGTGGCTGGTGGGGTTCGCCGCGGTTCCCGCTGGGCTCGCCGCACCGCTGGTGTCCGAACTCGATGCCGGGGACCAGGCCGTTGGCTGGTTACTCGCGGCCGATCCACTCGGGTTCGTGATCGGCGCGTTCCTCCTGGCACGCTTCGTCCCGGCCGCCGCGCGGCTGCGGCTGGTGCCGCTGCTGGCCACCGTCTCGCTGGCGCTGCTGGTACCGTTCGCGCTTCAGCCCACGCTGCTGACCAGCCTGCTCCTGCTGACACTCGGGGGGATGACGGGCGCGTACCTGATCACGGTCAACGCCACGTTCCTGACCCTGGTGCCCAACGAGCTCCGCGGCGGCGCGGGCGGTGTGTACCGCACGGGCCTGCGGGTGTCCCAAGGGATCGGCGTGGCGATCGCCGGGGCTGTCGCGGAATGGCTTGGGTCGGCCATGTACACGGTCGCGATCGGGGGCGCGACCGGTGCCACGCTCGCGCTGCTCGTCACCGCCGGATGGCTCCGGGTACGGGGGCAGGTCACCGTGAATGGCTAGGCCTACGGCGACCCGCCCGTTGTCGACGTCACGCCTACCGCTACCACCAAGGCACAGATCCCCCGTCAGGGTGCGCGCCAACAATCGTCCCTACGGGGAACGGATGTCCCGCAGTATCATCGTCAGAAGTCACGGTCGGTCACAACGAACACCTCCCAGAAGTACTGCCCAGCTGAATCCTGTACTCGAGGGATCCTCAGAAGTCACGGTCGGTCATCAGTAACACCTCCGATCACGGCGCGTCCTGTCTCCGGGCAAGCCACAAGCCCAGCCGGTGCTACCGGCACAACCGATACGGTGGATGGTACCGGGTTCCGGCCGCGTGGCCGCGCGCAGCGTCGGTTGTGACGGCCGTACGAGCGCGAAAGGAGGAGCGTCGTGACGTCCCCTCCCCGCGGCCGGCAGCCCGCCCATCCCCGTCAGCGGCATCAGCCCGAAACCGGCGACACGGCGAGCACGCGTGGAGCCGGTTCCGGCCCGCGCGGCCACCACCCGCGACAGTGGGACCTCTGGCGGCGGCCGAAGCCGATGGTCGTGCTGGTGCTGGCCGTCGAGATCCTCGCGGTCGCCGGGTTCGTTCTCGCGATCGCGGCTGCACCCTTACCGGCAGCCGAGGACTGGGCGCGGTTCGCCATCCTCGCCGCGGGCGGCATGCTGCACATCCTGCTGACCAGCAGGCAAGAGGCGCGGCGGCGTAGCCGCATCGACGGCGTCATCATCGACCTCACGGCTGTGTGGATCTTCCCGGCTGCCCTGCTGCTTCCCGTGCCGCTGATCCTCGCGCTGGTCGCGCTGTTGCGCATGCAGCGGTGGCTGATCGCCCGACGCCCGCCGCACAACTTCGTCTTCTCCTCGGTGAGCATCGCGGCCGCCGCGACGCTGGCGCATCTGGTCTTCACCGCCGTCGAAGGCATCAGCCTCGCCTCGGCCACGTCCTTCTGGGCGCTTCACGAGTTCGGCGCGATCGTGCTGGCCGGGTTGACCTACGAGGCGGTGCAACTCGTGTTGACCGCGAGCGTGCTGGCACTCGGCGGCACGCAACGACGCACCTGGCGCAAGGTTGTCGGCACCGTGCATGACAACCTCATCGAAGCCGTCACCATCGGACTCGGTGCGGTGACCGCGATCCTGCTGGTCAACGTTCCGCCAGCGGTAGCCGTCATGGCGCTGGTCACCGTGGTGTTCAACCGGCTGGCCGAGCTGGGGCAGCTGCAATCCGATGTACGCACCGATTCGAAGACCGGGCTGTTCAACATGCGCGGCTGGACGGAATCGGCCGAGCGGGTCTTCCGCCGCGCCAGCCGCACGCGCGAGGGACCCGCCCTCCTGATGATCGACTTCGACGACTTCAAGTGGATCAACGACACGTACGGCCACCCGGCCGGTGACGATGTGTTGCGGCACGTGGGTGCGCTGCTGAGCGAGACGACGCGTCCGGGGGACATCGTCGGCCGGTTCGGCGGCGAGGAGTTCCTGGTCTTACTTCCCGACATCGGGCTCGAAGCCGCGGGCCACGCCGCCGAGCGCATCCGCAACACTGTCGCGCGCGCCCGCATCGTCACCACGAACAAGCGTGGGGGCACGGCCACGATCACCGGGCGCACCACGTCGATCGGCGTCGCGGTGTACCCGCACCACGCCGACTCGCTCGAGACGTTGGTGCAGGCAGCCGACGCGGCGGTGTACGAAGCGAAGGAAGGCGGGCGCGACCAGGTACGGTTCGCGCATCGCAGGGCCGACCACGCAAGCAGGGGTGAGGATCGGACAGGCCGGACGTATCCCGCCGGATAGCCGAGTCCGGCGGCCAGCCGTACGGGTGACACCTCGTGATCATCGGCTGCGACGCCGCTGCCCGGACGTCCTGGCGACCTAGGCTGGCGTACCGACCGTGGCCGTCACGGGTCGCGACGGAAGGGAGCGAGCAGCGTGGAGGAGCGACCACGACGTCAGCGGCGGGAACGGGACCCGTCGCGGCCGTGGCTCGATCGGGAGCCCGACACCCCGCCCCCGCCACGGCCCGGCCCCGGCCGCCCGCGCGGCGGCGCGAGCGCCGCCGCTGCCGGTGGGCGCCTGCCGCGAGGCTGCTCCGGCGGCACGTTGGGCCGGGTCAGGTCGCTACTCGGCGTCAAGATCGCGCTGGCCATGGTGTCGCTGCTCATCCTCGGGGTCACCGGATACGCATGGGCCTCGGTGTTGGGCATGGACCGGAGCCTGACCGTCGCCGACGTGCTCACCGACGGTGGTGGCGACGACTTCGCGGACGGCTCGCGTGACATCCTGCTGGTCGGGCTCGACAGCCGTACCGACGCGCAGGGCAACGAGCTCCCCCGCGAGTACCTCAACGAGCTCAACGTCGGCACGGGCGACGGGGAGCTCAACACCGACACGATCATCCTGATCCACGTCCCCGAGGACGGCAGCGGCGCGGTCGCGGCTTCCATCCCCCGCGACTCCTACGTCACCATCCCGGGATTCGGCAGGCACAAGATCAACTCGGCCTTTGCGCGAGGCAAGGTCGCCGAACAACGCAGGCTCCGTGCGGAGGAAGGGCTCACCGACCCCCGCGAGATCGAGGTGCGCGCCCGACAGGAAGGGGCACGGACCCTCATCAGGAGCGTCGAACGGCTCACCGGCCGCACCATCGACAACTACGCCTCGGTCAATATCTTCGGGTTCCTGGAGATCACCGAGGCGATCGGCGGGGTGGAAGTGTGCCTCAACGAGGCCGTGCAGGAGGACAACTCGGGGGCGGATTTCGACGCGGGCGTACAGACCCTCTCCGGCAAGGACGCGCTCGCCTTCGTCCGGCAGCGCTACGGCCTACCCCGCGGCGACCTCGACCGGGTGGTGCGCCAGCAGGCGTTCCTGGCAGGGCTGGCGAGCAACATCCTCTCCGCGGGAACCCTCACCAACCGGACGAAACTCAACGACCTGATCGACGCCGTCGGTTCATCGGTGGTGCTCGACCAGGGCTGGGACATCATGGGCTTCGCCGAGCAGATGGGCGGGCTGTCCGGCGGCGATATCGAGTTCCGCACCATCCCGGTGGAACGCATGAACATGGACACCCCGGCGGGCTCGGCCGTCCAGGTCGACCCGGCAACCGTCAGGCAGTTCTTCGACGAGTACTCCGGCACGGACACCGCGGAGGGATCGGAGGAGGACGCGTCCGACGAGATCACCCCTGCCGAGGTCACGGTGAACGTGCTGAACACCACGACCCGACCCGGCCTGGCCGCCGATGTCGCCGGCTCGCTGACCGCGCAGGGCTTCACCGAGGGCCTGGTGGACAACGCCGCTGCTCGCGACACCACGGTGGTGCGCTACCCCGCTGGCGAGGAGGGTAACGCTCGGCACGTCGTGGCGGCGCTGGACGGGGCGGGAGAGCTCGAGGAGGACGGTTCGCTGTCCACGGGGCAGGTGACCATCCTGCTCGGCAGCGACTTCCCGGCAGGTACCGGGACCGAGGGCACCGGCCCGTCACCGCAGCATGCGCCTACGGAAGGGCCCACGGAACAGGCCGACGTGCACTCCGGCCAGGAAGACACCCCTGACGGCGCCGGTGACAGCGCGGGAGACGCCGAACGGGACGAGGACGCGGACGAGGGGCCCATCACAGCCGATGGTGTGACCTGTGTCAACTGATCGGGATCGACGCAGCGCAGCGCGAGGATTCCGGTGGCCACGCAGGGTGCTCCGCTGATTTTCCTGTCCGAATCGCGTCACGACCGGCCAGCTCCGCACTTTCACCTATGTGAGACCGGCGCTGGTCTCAGCCGTTGGTCGTCGCGACAGCAGGGGCGATGACGCGGCCCGAGGTGGAGGGACGTGAAGAGGGACCACGGTGCGCATCGATAGCCAGCGGTACCAGCAGATCCTCGGCGACGAGCTGCGGAAGGCACGCAAGCGCCGGGGATGGACACGCAAGGAGCTCAACCAGCGACTGGACAGAGACGTCTCGATCCAGACGCTGGCGACCTACGAGCTCGGGACTCGGCAATGCTCGGTCGTACGCCTTGCCGAGATCTGCCTCGCTATGGGCGAAACACCGCACGACCTGCTTGGTCGGGTTCATGCACGGTTGTTCAGCACCGGTGCCGACCAGATCGAGATCAACCTGGTGACCGTCGCACACGATCCCCGACCCGAGCTCCACCCGCTCCGGCGTTGGGCCGCGGACCGGCTGCGCGACGAAGGCACCTTCAGCCACCCGTACGTCTACCTGGCACCGGCCGCGGTGGAGCGCCTGGCCGAGCTGTGCGACGTCCCGCCCCACGAGCTACGCGAATACCTGCGCACCCTGTCCAACCCGGTCACGTCGAACGCGGACGGGCAGGAGTGACCGCCACGCGGCGGTTGGCCGTCACCGGCCGACCTGACCGTCACGGCCATCACCCGGGCCGACGAGCTCGTACTCGCTGGGATCAACCGAACGGGTCTCCAGCCAGTATCGCCAGGTGAAGCCGGGCCAGAGGGTTCGGTTGACCCCCTTGGAGTCCAGGTACCAGCTGGTGCAGCCCCCGGTGGTCCACACACCCCTGTGCAGCTTGCGCTGGATACGCTCCTGGAAACGCTCCTGCGCCTGGGGGCGCACTTTGATGGCCTCCGCCCCGCGCTGCTCGACACGGCGCATCGCATCCAGCACGTAGCGGACCTGCGACTCGATCATGAACACCACCGAATTGTGGCCGAGCCCGGTGTTCGGGCCGAGCAGGAAGAACAGGTTCGGGAAACCCTCTACGGTGATTCCCCTGTGGGTCTCCATGCCCTGAGTGGACCACTCGGTGGACAGCTCGCGGCCGGACTCGCCGGTGATGTCGAGGTAGTCGAAGGCGTCGGTGACGTGGAACCCTGTGCCGTAGATGATGGCGTCCACCTCGTGCTCGACCCCGGCGGTGTCCACGATGCTGTGCTCGCGCACCTCGGCGATGCCG